>NZ_JBHYJH010000062.1:0-50079 GCF_042740445.1 Streptomyces sp. NPDC059003
GCCCCCGCGCGACTCCGCCGCGCACTTCGGCAAGGTGAAGACGCAGCACGTCGTCGTCTTCTGCGGGCCGCACCTTCTGGGGGTCAGCGTCCCACTCACGCCCGCCTCCGGGCGGCCGGAGCTGAAGGTATGGACCCTCGTGGCCCATCACGCGCCCGAGGCGCATCCGCTTCGTATCGACAACTAGGGGGTGCTCCTTGTCGTCGCCGTGCGCGCTTCCCTCGGGCGCGTAGTCGTGCGTAGATTCGGTCACCGTTGACGCTCCTTCGCAGCGTTGGCCACGCCCCGGGAGTGTTCGCGCACTCGCCGGGGTCTGTATCTGTCGATGCTTTCGACCAGCCACAGACAGCACATCGACACTGCGCGACATCTAGGGACATCTCCTGGACATCGACCTGCCGTCAGATGTCCCGCCCTGTCATGCTGTCGAGATGGTGAACGAACGCCTCCGTCGTGCCATGCATCAAGCCGGACTCGACATCCCATCGCTGGCCGACGCCGCAGAGGTGTCCACCAAGACGGTGGAGCGCTGGATCGGCGGCAAGATCCCCTACCCCAGAACTCGGTATCGAGTGGCTGCGATTCTTCACGAAGACGAGAGCTATCTGTGGCCCGATACCGTCAGCAGAGCTTCCCTGGCGGGCGCGGAAGTTGTGGCTACCTACCCCCGCCGCAGCGACGTCCCCAGCCACCTATGGATGGAGCTACTGCGCAGCGCCGAACGAGACGTGGATCTCTTGGCCTTCGCAGGACTGTTCCTCACGGAGGAGCATCCAGGCTGGTTGGGCACCCTGGCCGCCAAGGCGGAGCAAGGGGCGCGGGTGCGGCTGCTCCTAGGGGACCCTGCCGGGGGCCAACTCGCAGCCCGCGACACTGAACATCGCGTCGGAGGGGGAGTAGCCGGACGCGTGGCCGCCGTGCTCGCCTACTACACGCAGCGCATGCCGAACTCAGTCGAGATACGTCTTCACGACACCCCGCTCTACAACTCGATCTACCGTTTCGACGACGAGATGTTGGTCAACGTCCACGCGTACGGGCTGCTCGCCGCGTTCACTCCAGTCCTGCACCTACGCCGCATCGACGGCACGTACTTCGGCACGTACACGGAGTCGTACGAGCGCGTGTGGGCCTCAGCTCGCCCCGCTGATGCGTTGATGGAGTCAGGATGAGCAAGCGCGCTCGCAGGATCGACTACTGGCAAGACCCAAAGGCGCCGAGACCGACCAGTCGCAAGACATCAGCCTCGGTGTTTGTGCGCGATCAGCGGGGTCACGTTCTACTACTCAAGCGCGTGGATAACGACTTATGGACTATCCCTACGGGCGCCGTAAAGAAGGGCGAGACAGTCGGCCAAGCCGGGGTTAGGGAGTGTCGGGAAGAGACCGGCCTTGACGTTGAAGTCGTTGGTTTGGTGGGAGTGTTCTCGACACCGGATCACGTGATCGTCTACATGCACGGCGACAAGGTCGACGAGGTACGTCAGCCGATCAACATCTGCCTGCGCGCCCGCTTGAAGGGCGGAACGATCGCACCTGAGCCAACCGAGGCTCAAGAAGTCCGCTGGGTTGATCCCGCCGACCTGGAGGACTATCCGATCCATCCGGCGCTCCGCATTCGGATCGATCACGGTTTGGGCTCGTCTGATCCGTACATCTCATAGGGAAAAGGGTCGCCAACCGGTCACAGCACTAAGGGAGTTCGACTGACCAGACTAGGACGGCAACCGCGCGATCAGGGAACCGCCTCACTCAGGATTTGCACACGGGAATCGAACTCGACGCCCACACCGCCGACAAGTGATCGATCTCTGATCACACAGCCACCGACACCTCCGATCAAGGCGCGGCCTGGTCAAACGCGAGGACTGTTTGCGCAAATTCTCAACAGAGAGAAAACAGGGCGATAAGAGCGTTAGCGGGTCACTGATCACTTTCTTTGCAGTCAACCCCCACCCCCATTCATTGATCGCCGATAACGTCCATGAGCTGCAAAAACACTCAGCCGCTCTGAGATGATCGACTTTGCAGCGCGAAGGTGCCTCGAAAGATCGCACCGATGCCCGGCAGGCCGTCTTTGCAGCAAAGGCTCGCGGCCCCGAGGAGAAGAGCCGGAAGGCACCTCGGGGCCGCGTGTTGATGTCGGATGTCTATGCGGCCGTGGGCACATCCAAGAGTCGGAATCCCTGCGGCACGACCACGTCCGATCCGCTTCGGAAGGTCAAGAAGGCGTGACGCTGCGCCGTCGGACGCTGATTGGCGCCATAACCGGGCAAGATCTCAATGGTCGATCCAATGCGATCGACAATGACGAAGTTACGGAAATCGCCGTAAAGCAAGAGGTAATTGTTGGCCGTGGCTGCGGCATTCACCGAGCCATCCATGTTGCTCAGCTCGTTCATTGCCTTGTTCAAGAGCTGAGGCGGATTACCCGCCAGTTCGGGGAACTTGAGCGCACCGTTCGTGGTCTCGAACTGCCGCAGCGTGTTTATGGTGGCGATATGCGCGCACCACTGAGCATTAGCTGAGAAGCGGGCAGGCAGGGCGTTCTGGAGCGTGAAGGGGTCCGCCGCAATCAGCGCTTCGGTGCCGCCGCCGTTGATCTCGCTGGCCGTGCCCGCGAGCGCGGTGATGATTCCCTTCGGCTGCCCGGTACCGGTGCCCGTCGTGTAGGCGGTGGCCGCAAGATTGCCCGCCGCGTCCATCATTACTTCCTGCATACCCCGCGCGAAGTTCAGGGCGTCCATTCCGACTTCGTAGGAGTAGATGACATCCACGTCCCCCAGATGTACCGGAATTTCCGGACCGCCCAGGGCTGGAGTTCCGTCCGCAGCCTGGGCATGTTCGGCCTTCCATTCAGCGCTAGCCCCTGCCGACGTAACCCCCTTCCACGAATTGCTCGCCGTCTGGACGACACGGGAAATCTGGCGCAGCGGATTGTTGGATCCGTCATTCGTGAGCATGATCGCCGGATCCAGGGTGAGGGGCACCATCTCACCTCCACCCCCCGTACCGAGGCCGAGCGCAGTCTTCACCTCCACCACGTTCCGGTACGCCTGCGCTTCGCGATCCGTCCAGAGCAGATGCCCCTTAGCAGGATCGGTCATCTGCTTCATGAACGCGCCCAGGTATTCGGGGTTACCGGTCGCGGCTGCCCAGCGCTGGGAAAGTGTCTGGTGCCGCTCATCGCCACCCGTCATCAGCTTCTCGACCCGCTCGGCCGCGTACTCGGGGAGAAGCTGCCGCTTGATGTCGGCATCGAGGATCCGCATGACGGAGTCCTTCAACCCGCCGCTCCGATACCCGCTGCCGCAGAGGGGGCGGGTACCGTCTCCGGATTCCACCGCAGCGGGGTCGATGCCGTCACTGGCCTTACGCGCCTCGGCTATCTGCTCCTCGATACGGGCAGCGGCCACCGTCAGGTTTCCGGCGCGGATCTTCAGTCCAGGCGTGAACTCGGCCTGAGGCTTGTCCGTAATCCCCTTGAGTTCCTTGAGGATCCGGTCACGCTTGGTGGTCAACTCGCCGATCAGGTCAATGGCTTCGAGAATGTCCATCATTCACCTCGGAATAGCGTCTGTTTCAGATGAAACAGACGAAGGAAGAGCCGATATACGGCCATGAACCCGAGGTGGTGACCAGCCCGGCGAGAGGGAGCGACCCGACGTGGCTCGGCCAGGTGGGGCAAGACCCGCCCCTCTCGAAGATGGTCCGATTCTACTCCGGCTGACACACCATCAGTCGGCGTTGTCCAGGGCAGTGATGCGCGCGGACGCGGCCGACAAGGCGCACCACACGACGTCGCCCCGCGCGCGGTAGTACGCGGCCAACTGCCGGTACGCGGCGGCCGGGTCGCGCACCTCGAAGCCGGGCGTTCCGGCCGCCGCGTCGGCAGCCTCGACGAGCGCGGACGCGATCTCGTCGAAGTGGGCGCGATCCTCGGCGCTCAAGATCGAGAGCGCGAGTCCGAGCGGGTCGTCGTGGGTCGGGTCCTCCATGGTCATTCCTTCCGGCAACTTCGACATTTGACGAGGTTCAGCAATCTTGGATGTGTGGCGCCCTGGCGGGCGTTGACGGTGTCGGCGGTGCCCGGTGCCGGGGCGGCGCCGGGCGGGCCGTACGAGGGCGCCCAGCGGCCTGGATGGGGGCGCCTTGCTTCGCTGGTCGACCAGCGGCCTGCATGGGATGGAACGCCTCTATCCATCCGTCCAGCGGCCTGTCAGCGACCGCTTCCCAGTGACCGCTTCCCCTATAGGTATTGGGACCTATAAGTGATTCCGAAGCATTGGGAAGCGGTCTGGCCTGCGGCGACAGTGCTACTGCGAGCGCTTCCCGAGTGATACGGAAGCACTGGGAAGCGCTCGCTGTAGCACTGCTCACCGCTGGTCGTCGTGGGAGGCTTCCAACTCCTCCTGGACGCCCTCCTTCGCCTCGCGCTCGCGCCGCTCCCGCTCCACCTCCATCTCGCGCTCGTGCTGCTGCCAGTCCTCCGTGAGCCACGCGACGTGAGAGTTGCGCGCGCCTGGTCGGATCGTGAGCCGCCTGTCCAGCTCACCCACCTCGAAGGCGAGCGCGGCGGCCTCGGGCCTGATCCTGAGTACTTCGGCCGTGAGCCGCTTGGACGGGTGCTCGCCGGGGTTGCTCTTCAGCCACGTGCAGAGTCGGTCCGTGTCGCTGACCTTGTAGGCGGACGGCTGCGCGAAGCCCGCGCCCGGCATGGACAGTCGCCGTGTCTCGCGGTCGTACACAAGGGGCGTCTCGTCGACCAGCACGTCACGCCCCTCGGCCTTGAGGGATCGGACGCCGTGCTCATCCTTCGCGTACGTCCAGATCGCATCGGGCCAGTCGCCCCAACGCGACGCGCCCCGGGCGTGCTCACCGTTGAGCCCGGTATGGACGGCCATGACGATGTTGCGCACCCCAGACCGCTCCTTGATGCGGTCCAGCGTCTCCGTGAACGCCTGGACGGCTTCGTTGGGGTCCGTCTTGGAGACGAAGCCCGTCATGGCGCGGTGCGCGGGGTCGATGATCCACGCCTGAATGCCGCGCGAGGCGAGCCATTGCACGGCCCATTCCTCGTACGCCTCGAAGCGGAGCGACAGCGCAATGCCGCGAAGTCCGAGGACGTGCGCACTGCTCGTGTTCCGGACGCCGACATCGCGAAGCCATGTCTTTTGCTGGCGGTCGCTCATCTCGTAATTCCAGAGCGCCACGGACGCGGGGGCCGTGGCGAGCCGGCTCAGGAAGGGCTCGCCGTCCGCGAAGGAACGCAGCACGTTGCCGAGGAACGTTGTCTTCCCGACCTTCTTCGGCGCGACCAGGGTCGCGTTCCCGTCGGTCGGCAGCAGGGAGTCGATGGCGTACTTCGGGCCTTCGTCCGGCACGGCCAGGAAGTCTCCGAGGACGAAGGAACGCGCGTTCAGCTTGTCGAAGGTGAGGGCGTTCTTCTCCTCTCTGATGCGCCGCTCGGCATTCTCAATGCCCTTGAGGCGCCGGAACGCCTTCCGGTCCGCCTCTTCTTGGCAAAGGGCCTCCACCTTCTCGGCAGCGGTCTCGCGGTCTTCCTGGGCCGTGGTGTCCGTCGGCTCGAAAAGCAGGCCATGCGCAACGTGCGGGCCGATCTCGCCAAGGCGACGCTGTACCGCGTCGACAACTTGCGCGTCGTACGTGTTGGGTGCCGGGCGCCATGGGTCACTCATTCCGCGCCCCGGTGATCTGCTCGAAGCGCCAGAGGTACCAGGCGGACTCTTCCTCGGGGGTGGTGCGCCGGATCAATTCGAGTATCTCGTCCCGCTTCTGCTCCGAGTCGGAGCCGGGCGCCGGGACTCGGAAAAGGTTGCACAAGCCGCAGTGCCAGGCGGCATCGAATTCGAGCAGGGTCTCTTCCGGCTCGAATTCACCACGGCCGCAGTGCGGGCACGTCGGACCGCGACCCCAGTCATCGATGTCTTGCGGCGGTACCGCCCCGCCGGTAGTGGTGAAGATGCTCACGACGCACCCCCGATCCGCACGGCCGGACCGGTGCGGTGCGCCCTGAAGCCATACCAGACGACGAGCAATTGCTCGGCCATCGCTGCGACTTCTGCGGCCGTGGGAGGCCCGTACAAGCGCGTGTAGCGCTTCCGGTGGGCGGCCATGACGCGGCGGTGCAGATGCGCCCACGCGTCTTTCTCGATGAAGCCATGGCACAGACGGCAGGCGAACCAGTCGCCGATCATCGGCACGCGGATGTTCGCGAGTCCGTTGATGCTGGGCGCGAAGCTCTCGCACCCATACTGGTGCGACGACTTGGCTCCTCCGCAGAAATCGCAGGGGCCCCCGCTGTCGGAGTCGCAGCGTACGCTGGACACATTCGACGCCTTGCCGTGGCAGTTGATATTGGCCCTCGGGATACCCGCCCCGGGGGCCGCGTCGTGCTCAGGCTGCATCGCTCGCACCGCCCTTCGCGCGGCGGGCACGGCGGGCCTTGGCCGACGCCAAGGCCAGGCGCTGGAAGTGGGCGCGGCGGGCGCTCTCGGCCCGTATGGCGCGTTCCTGCGGGCTCAGGACGCCGTCGGGGTCGACCTCGGCTTCGAAGTGATCCATGAAGGCCCGGCGCGCGGCGGCGGTGTGGGCCGTGCGGTCCTCGATCTTGGACCACATGGCGTTGGCTGCGATGGCACCGCGAAGGCGGCGCTCCTCGGGGGTGAGGCCCGTCCGTTGAGTCAGAGGGTCCATGGACAAGGCAGCCTCCAAGCTGCCCGTATGCCCTTACGGATTCCGTACTAAGACGTGGCGGAAGTCTCAAATCGGACGATAGCACAGCGTTCGAGTGCGTCGTTCGAATAGACCCATCCATGACCGTGCCACTCACAGAGCGCGGGCAGCCTGACGGGGATGTCGACGGCGCTGCGCGTCCAGTGCTCCAGGTACACGCCGTGACGGAACTTGCGGCCCCCGAGGCGATGCCGTCCCCGGCGGCGGTCCTCGACTACCCAGCGCAGCGAGCCCTTGCTCGTGCGCTCCAGGACCCCAAGGCGGCCCGACTCGGACCGCCCCTCAGCGCTGCACCGGGGACACCACGCCGTCCAGAGCACGACCGCGCTCACAGGTCCCCCAGGTTCAGGCTACGGGCCTCATCGGCGGCCCTGCGCTCCGACGTCGCGCGGGTGTACCTGTCGATCATGTCCCGCCGCGACCACCCGGCGACGGCCATCAAGCCGCCCTCACTGCCGCCCGCCGCCAGCCACCGCCCGGCCGCCGTGTGCCTGAGGACATGGGGATGGAAGTCTTCGATCGCGGCCAGTTCTGCGCGGTAGGCCAAGGTCTTGTGCAACGCGTAGTAGCTGAAGCCACGGTTGCGCTCCCCGAGCCACAGGCCGGGCAGAGCCGCGAGGCGGTGCGTACGGCGGGCCCTCAGGTACCGGTCGACGCTGCGGGCGGTCTGCGGCCCGACGGGCACCGTGCGGCCACGGCCGCCCTTGCCGCGCCGGACGACGGCCACTCCGCGCTTCAGGTCGATGTCATCGATCAGCATGTCGACGACCTCACCCGCGCGGGCCCCGGTCTCGGCCATGAAACGGATGATCGCTTCGTCACGACGGTCGCGGAAGGCGCCGCCCTTGCACGCCTTGATCAGCGCGCGAAGCTGGTCGGCATCCAGCTCGGGAACGATCTTGGTGTCGAGCTGCGGAGGCTTCAGGGTGGCGAGTTGGTCGGAGTCGATCTCTCCCTCTTCGGCCAGCCATGAGGAGAAGCGACGCACGGCGAGCTGACGGCTGCGCGCGGTCGCCGCTTCGGCCCCGCCGTCCAGCAGGGCGGCCGTGAAGGCGTTGACGGTCGGCCTGTCGAGAGCGGGCGCGACACCCTCACGGGCACAGTACCGCAGGAAGGCGCGCACCCCGTCGCCGTACGTCTTGACCGTCTGATTGCTCTTGCGCTCAGCCCGCAGACTCAAGATCCAGGATTCGAGCAAAGATTCGAGTTCATCCATGCTCACTATCTGTACTAGGAGCGCTGCGCTAGGGAAACAAAACGCCCGTAACCTACGTCTTCGCAGGTTACGGGCGTCTATGTAGTGACGACCTAGTCGAGGTAGTCGCGCAGGACCTGCGAGCGCGACGGGTGCCGCAGCTTCGACATCGTCTTCGACTCGATCTGACGGATGCGCTCACGCGTCACCCCGTACACCTTGCCGATCTCGTCGAGGGTCTTCGGCTGACCGTCGGTGAGACCGAAGCGCATCGAGACGACGCCCGCCTCGCGCTCGGACAGGGTGTCGAGCACGGAGTGCAGCTGCTCCTGGAGGAGCGTGAAGCTGACCGCGTCGGCCGGGACGACAGCCTCGGAGTCCTCGATGAGGTCACCGAACTCGCTGTCGCCGTCCTCACCCAGGGGCGTGTGCAGGGAGATGGGCTCGCGACCGTACTTCTGGACCTCGATGACCTTCTCCGGGGTCATGTCGAGCTCCTTGGCCAGCTCCTCCGGAGTGGGCTCGCGGCCCAGGTCCTGGAGCATCTGGCGCTGCACACGCGCGAGCTTGTTGATGACCTCGACCATGTGCACCGGGATGCGGATGGTGCGGGCCTGGTCGGCCATGGCGCGGGTGATGGCCTGACGGATCCACCAGGTGGCGTACGTGGAGAACTTGTAGCCCTTGGTGTAGTCGAACTTCTCGACCGCGCGGATCAGACCGAGGTTGCCCTCCTGGATGAGGTCCAGGAAGAGCATGCCGCGACCCGTGTACCGCTTCGCCAGGGAGACCACCAGGCGGAGGTTGGCCTCCAGGAGGTGGTTCTTGGCGCGGCGCCCGTCCTCGGCGATGATCTCCAGCTCGCGCTTGAGCTTGGGGGCGAGCTTGTCGGCGTTGGCCAGCTTGTCCTCGGCGAACAGGCCCGCCTCGATGCGCTTGGCGAGCTCGACCTCCTGCTCAGCGTTGAGCAGGGGGACCTTGCCGATCTGCTTCAGGTAGTCCTTGACCGGGTCGGCGGTGGCGCCGGCCGCGGCGACCTGCTGGGCGGGCGCGTCGTCCTCGTCCTCGTCGGAGAGCACGAAGCCCTGGGCGCCCTCCTCCGCGGGCTCGCCCTCGCCGGGCTTGCCGACGGCGGGCGTCTCCTCGGTGGCCTCGTCCTCGAGGAGCTCGGCGTCCTTCTTACCCGCGGTCTTCTTGGCCGTCGTCTTCTTGACGGCGGTCTTCTTCGTGGCGGCCTTCTTGGCCGTCGTCTTCTTGGCGGCGACCTTCTTGGCGGCCGTGCCGTCCTCGGCGGCCTCGGCGGCCGACCTCGTAGGGGCGGCCGTGGCGGTGGCCTGCTTCGCCGTGGTGGTCTTGGCCGCGACCGTCTTGGTCGCGGTGCGCTTGGCCGGACTCTTCGCTGCGACGCTCTTGCGGGGGCGCTTCGGCTCCGCGGCACTGACCATCAGCGTCACACCCTCTTCCTCGAGGATCTGGTTGAGGCTGCGCAGAACGTTCTTCCACTGAGTGGCCGGGATCTGGTCAGCTTCGAAGGCACGACGCACGTCGTCGCCGGCGATCTGCCCATCAGCCTTTCCCCGCTCGATGAGCGCCATCACAGAGACGGATTCGGCAATCTCCGGCGGGAGCGTACGGGATGTGCTGGCCGACACGAACAACCTCTCGGAACGTTGGAAAACGGCTTCCGGCCCCGTCCACCCTGGATCGGAGCCGACGACCGACGGCTGGGAATTGGGCCGACGGCGCGGGCGGGACCGTGGAGCTGCACAGCGTCTGGAACGACGGCTGTATTCCCTCCTCGGCTATCACCTCTTAGGTCATCGCGCTGTTCGTAGGAGCGTTACGCCCAATCTACGTGGCCCGAGTCACACCCCGTAAGTGTCCAAAAACGTCCAGACACGGTCAGAAGCAACCAGGATCGAGCCACCGGTCGGCCGGAACGTCGATCGCCCACCACCCGAGTACGTACGCCGCAACGTCACCAGACGCATATTCCCTGCCGTCCGGTGCGTACGCCCCGCCGCCGGACACGCCGGTCGCACCGTTGAGTCGCGCCGCCGACCGGAGGGCCACGTCACGACCGGGGCCACGCCGTCGCCAGCAGTCCCCACCCTCCAGTCCCGCCCTCGTCGTCACCGGGCCGCTACGCCCGTGTCGCCGGGCCCGCCCGGCCCGGAGGGGCCACGGGAGTCCGGCGACACGGGAGGCGTCCACGGAAACGTCATCGGGATACAGGGCAGCGAAACGATGCTGCGCGGCGGGCACAGCGGTCGTGCCGACGCGGGTGCGCGGTCAGTGCTCGCGGGGAGCGGGCACTACGCGCTCCACCTCCGGGTGGACGGTGAGCAGCTGCCGCATCGCGGCCTCGGCGCCGGCTCCGTCACCCGAGGCGAGGGCCTCGACGATCCGGGAGTGGTGCGCCAGGGACGCCTCGGTGGGCCGGTCACAGCCGGTGACCGGACCGCCGGAGACCTGGAGCGCGGCCGAGACGATCCCGGACAGGTGCTCCAGCATGCGGTTGCCCGCGACCTGGATGAGCAGCGCGTGGAACTCGGCGTCGGCGCGGGAGAACGTGATCGAGTCGCCCTGACCCATCGCGTGCCCCATGATCTCGACCATGTCGCTGAGGCGCTGCTGCACCTCCTCGCGGCCGTGTCCGGCAGCGAGGCGGGCGGCGAGCGGCTCGATCGTCCAGCGCAGCTCGCTGAGCTCGCGGCGCTGGTCGTCGCGCTGCGGTCCGAAGGCCCGCCACTCGATGATGTCCGGGTCGAGCAGGTTCCAGTCGCTGACCGGACGCACGCGCGTGCCGACGTTGGGCCGGGCGCTGACGAGGCCCTTGGCCTCCAGGACGCGGAGCGATTCACGGACGACGGTGCGGGAGACCTCGAACCGCTGGCCGATCTCCTCCGGGACCAGGGGCCGGTCGGCGCCCAGGTCCCCGGAGACGATCATCTGGCCCAGCTGCTGGACCAGTTGGCCGTGCAGTCCACGGCCGCGGCTGCCGGCTGCCCGCCGGCCCATGCGGCCCAGGTCCTGGTCGGCGCTGTCCCACGCGGGTGCGACCACGCGGTCGGGCGCCTCGGCGTAGGGGTAGCGGTCGAGTTCGCCCGCCGGACCGGCGAGGCCGGCGTCTGCGGAACGGGCGGTGGTCATCATGGTGTGCGCAAGGGTACTCACGGATCAGTTGTCGGCCCGGTCCCCAAGTCCCTTGAGGTCTTTGGTGAAAAGCACACGAAAGGGTGATCGCTTACCTCGCTGCAATTGACGCCTTATCGGAAAGAAGTGGCCGCCCCGGGGAGAGTTGCGCACAGGATGCTCATCAGAGAGGGCACCGAAAGGCCATACAAGGACTCTGCAGGGGCCGTACGGGAGACCGCGCGGGATGCCGTACGGGAGCGGCGCCCACAATCACAGCGTCAGGCGGCTTCAGCGGACCCTGCCGCGTAGGGCTGTGAGCAGGTACGCGCAGAGCAGGGCGGTCAGCGACAACATCAGTGCGCTGCCGACGGGTTGGGCCACCATCCGGAGCCCGGCCGCCAGATAGCGCTCCACTCCGAACGGCCATTCCACCAGCGCAAGCTCGCGCAACCGTACGGGAAGACCGGCCGCCGATCGCACGGACGGCCCTTCCAAGACCTTCTGTACGAGAGGTACGACGAGGACCGGCACCGCGACCACGGCGGCGAGACCGGCGGTCGTGGACCGGAAGACGCCCGCGGCGAGCACTCCGGCCCAAGCGCAAGCGGCCATGAGCGACATCCAACTCACGCTCAGGGACAGCCAGTCGGCGGGAACTTCCGTGAGCTCTTCTCCGTATACAAGATGAAGCAGTGCGGCGTCACATCCCACCGTCAGCAGGGCCAGCAGCAGCGCGGTGACCGCGGCGACGACGAGCTTCGCGGCGAGGAGGCCGATGCGGCGGGGCACGGTGCCGCGATCCGTGGCCAGGGCGGGGTGGCGGAACTCCTCACCGAAGGCGAGCGCGCCGAGCAGCCCCGCGCCAAGGGCCGCGGGCGGCAAGGGGAGTTCGTCGGGCCAGGCGGCGAGCAGGCGCGGCTGCGGGGTGTGGCCCGTCCGGGCGAGGAAGACGCACAGGAGCGCGGACACGGCGATGACGGCGGCTGCCGTGAGGTATCCGGCGCCGACGCCCGCGGCGCGGCGCAGCTCATAGCGGAGCGGGCGCAGGGGGCGGGGGACTGCGCGGACAGTGATGGGAGGTGGCAACGGGGACAGCGGGAGTGCGGGTGCCTGCGAGGGTGCGGGCGTTTGTGGGGATGTGGATGTTCGCGGGGATGTCGGTGCTTGCGGGGCAGTGGTGGCGATGGGCGCGGTGGCGGGCGCCTCATCCTGTCCGCTGGGACACGGGAGTTCGGTCGTGGCTTCCGGCTCGGAATCCGATGCACCTTCCCGCACGGGCGCCGATGCGCGTTCCACAACCGCCGGGGGCCCCGCGTCCCCGACTTCATCGGCGAGTTGATGGACGAGGATGCCGTGCCGGAACGCGGTCTCCCCCACGTCGGCGCAGGTGCTTCCGTACACCGAGAGCCTGCTGCCGCCCTCCTTCGCCACCTCGACGGACTGACGGCGCGAACGGGCCTCCTTGGCCAACAGCGCGGCGAGCCGCGCCGCGTACGGACTGCGCACGGCGACCCGTGGCCTGAGCCGCGTACGGGCGAACTCCACCACGTCCTGATCGGCGACGAGCCTCCCTGCCGCCAGCGTGACCACCCTGTCGGCGACGCTTGCGGCCTCCTTCGGGTCGTCCGTGGAGAACAGGACAGTGCCGCCCTGAGCCGCGTGCGCCCGCAGGACGCCGTGCAGCCAGCCGCTCTCACGCGCCGAAAGCCCCTCGGTGGGCCCGTCCAGGACGAGTGCGTGCGGGTCGGCGAGCAGGGCGCAAGCGAGGCCGAGGCGACGGTCCATACCGCGAGAGAGGACGCCGAGACGCTGATCCCGGAGGCTGACGAGCCCCACGACCTCAAGTACGTCGTCGGCACGCGCCACCGGCACCCCGACGGCGGCACACAGCATCCGCAGGTGACCGCGGACCGTGCGGGCCGGGTGCCCCGGTACATCACCGAGCAGGACGCCCACCTCGCGGGAGGGATGAGCGATGCGATGCAACGGGCGGCCCCTGAAGTAGGTGACTCCACGGCCCTGTTGAAGTTCGAGCATCAGTCTGAGCGCCGTCGTCTTGCCCGCGCCCGAGGCGCCGAGCAGCGCGGTGACACGGCCCGTGCGCGCCTCGAAGGACACGTCGTCGACGGCGGGTGGGTGCTCCTGGCGGGGGGTGCTGGTCAGTCCGATGGCCTGGATCATCGCTTCTCTCGCGGGATGTGCGACCGCTCGGCGGCCGGGGCGGGTCCACCGGATCGGGGCGGACCAGCCCCGTGGGTACCGCAGCAAGATAACGCGACATTTCTGGCTTTTCGCTCAGGACATGGGTCACGGGTGTCAACGGCCGCCCCCGGGGCGTCCAGCGATGCGCCCGCGGAGTCGGACGCGAGGCATGACGACCGGGTGCGGGTACGCGTCGGCCACGCGCCCGGTCAGGAAGGTGAGACGCCCCCGGACGAGGGGCCTGGAAGTGGTGAGGCGCGGAAGCCGTGGGCCGTGGAATCTGTGCCGTGGGATCTGTAGGGCGTGGCAACCGTGGGCGTGGAAATCGTGGGTCGTCGAATCAGACGTCCGGCCGCAGCATCGGCGGGTTGAGGAGCGTCGCGCCGCCCGCCCGGAAGAGCTGGGCCGGACGGCCTCCCTGGCGGGTCGTCGTCCCCCCAGTGGGCACGAGGAAGCCCGGGGTGCCGGTGACCTTGCGATGGAAGTTGCGCGGATCGAGCGCCACGCCCCACACGGCCTCGTAGACCCGGCGCAGCTCACCGACCGTGAACTCGGGCGGACAGAACGCCGTGGCCAGCGACGAGTACTCGATCTTCGACCGGGCGCGCTCCACCCCGTCCGCCAGGATCTGCGCATGATCGAACGCGAGCGGCGCCGCCTGCTCCCCTTCTCTGCCGTAACCCCCCTGATGGAGCAGAGCCTCGACCGGAGCCCAGCGCGCGCTGTTCGCATCACCGCCCGCCCGGGGCGCGGGCAGGTCGGGGGCGAGCGCGAGGTGTGCGACGCTGACCACCCGCATCCGCGGGTCCCGCTTCGGGTCCCCGTACGTGGCCAGCTGCTCTAGGTGGGCACCATTGGCCTGAACCGGACTGTCCGGGTCGTGGGCGCAGAGCCCCGTCTCCTCCCCCAGCTCCCGCGCCGCGGCCGCCGACAGGTCCTCATCGGGCCGCACGAACCCGCCGGGCAGTGCCCAACGCCCCTGGAACGGCGGCTCACCACGGCGTACGGCCAGCGCGCACAGAGCGTGGCGGCGCACGGTCAGCACGACCAGATCGACGGTGACAGCAAAGGGCGGGAAGGCCGACGGGTCGTAGGGCGACATGCCGCGATCATAGTCGTCTGCCTGACGATAAACACCTCCTACGTCATCCGCTTCCGGCCCCGTTCCCCGGGAGTCCTCGGTCCGGCCCGCCGCGTCCCCCGCATGACCGCTCAGCAACATCACACCCCCAACTGCAGCCCGTCGGCTGCCTCCTCGACCATGGCGAGTCCGAGCCTGCTCACTCGTACCGAGAACGGCGCGCCCGCTACACGCAACGCCGTCAGGCCGACCTCTCCCAGCGGTGCGCTGCGGACCGGTCGCAACGTCACCGTGCCCGCCGGTGCGTCGGGGCGGATGCCCGCGAGCACCGACAGAAGCTGCACGCCCGCTGCCGCGCTGATGGCCGCGGGTCGGCAGGCCGCCGGGTGGGGCAACGGAGCACTCCCTTCCAGGCGCTGCTCGCCCCCGTACATCTCCGGCAGCCTGCACCCGAAGGCGGCGGCCGCGGCCAGCACCCCGCGCAGCAGCGAAGCGGCTTCCTTCTCATAGCCCGCCGCCACCAGGCCTGAGACGGCGACGGCCGTCTCATGCACGCGGACCGCTCCGCCACGGTGTCCGAAGGGGTTGTACGCCGCCTCCTTCGCACCCAGGCTGCGCAGCCCCCAGCCCGAGTCCATGGCGGGCCCGCCGAGCAGTCTGGCGAGCTGCTCCGTCTGCACCTTGTCGAGCAGCCCGGGGGCGAGCTCGCCGGATCCGAGCAGTCCGGTGTCCAGAAGGTGGGCCGCGCCCCCGGTGAGGAACGGCACGGGGCGGCCGTCGGCCAGGCGAGCCGCAGCCGGCCTGCCACCCGCCCGGTCCGCCACCCAGAACTCCTCGCGGAACCGGGGACGCAACCGATCCGCCCACTCCCGCAGGTCCGTGCCGCCGACGCACCCGTGGGCGTCGAGCAGGTCGGCGCCGAGCAGCGCCGCCCGGTGCGCATGAGCCTGAATCTCGCAGCGCGCGGGCCCATGGGAGGAACGGTCGGGGCAGGGGTCCGACACGAACGCGCCGTCCCCGGCGGCGCCGAGGAGCCAGCGCAGACACCGCTCGGCGGCGGGCAGCAACTCCTCGACGTCCTTCTCCGGCGTCCCCCAGCGCCACGCCTCGGCGAGGAGCGCGGGGAACAGCAGGGTGGCTTCGACTCCTGTGCAGCCGGGGGGCAGATGGGGACCGGCGTCCCTCATCGGTCCCGGGATCATGCCCGCCCGTGTCCCGGGTTCCGTGAGCTGGCCTCGGGCGAGCGTACGCAGTGTGCCGACGGCGAGCCGGGTACCGAGCGGCAGCACCATCCGGGCGGTGGTGAGCGCCTCGGCAGGGGCGAGACCACAGCGCCAGGGTGCGCCCGCGGCTACGTACATGTCGGCGGGGTGCGCGGGATCGCGCAACAGCAACGCCCTCAGATCCGCCACCGACGTGTCGAGCAAGCGCTGGATCGCGGGGTCGTCGCCGGTCGCGCGAGCCGAGGAGAGCGGGCTGGCCACCCCATGCGCCACCGCCCGTACGGGCCCGCCCCCGTCGGGGCGCACGCGCAGCTCCACGCTCTGGCTGCCCCCCGGAGGCAGATGCACTTCCCAGCGCAGCAGCCCCGCCGAGGCCAGCGCGTCCTTGGGCGCCGGGACGGCTGTGACCACGCAGTGGCCGCCTCCGGAGGACCACCGCATGCCGGAGTCGTGGACGCTGGCGGGCAGTTCGGGACCCGCTCTGCCGGACGCAACCGCACCGAGCTCCGCCAGGTCCGTCCCCAGGGACACTTCGACGGGCAGCCTCAGAGGGCGGCTTGCCGCACTGTGCAGCGTGATCCGTTCCGTGCCGTCGGCGTGGCGGGTCCGCTCGACAGTGACATCCGGGTCCGGTCCCCCCTCCGCTGAGGGAAGGAGTGTCGCCACGAAGCGTGCGCTGTCTGCCGAGAGCATCCGTGCCTGCACGGCGACGGGCTCCCGCCCGGCAACCCGCACCTGGCACCGGGAGAGCATGCGACGGCCGCCCCGATAGAACCCTTCGAGTCCGTGGCCGTTCAGCTGCCCCTGGTCCGTGGAGACCGCCAGGGCGGGAAGGGCCACGCAGACCAAGGAGGCGTGGACCGGCGGCAAGGCTGCGGGGCGGTGCGCCCGGGGCACCGGGGGCTGACCGCCGGGTGGGCGTCTGGAGGCCGACGCGGGCGGACGGATGCCGTCTGGCTCCGTGCTGTCGGCTCGCTCGGACCTGCGGGAGACGGGAGACGAGGCGGGAACGGACATGGGGCAGCCTCTTCTGCGGTGTCTGCGCTACGGAGACTCGGTCGCGGAACGGCGGCCCGACCCGGACGCGGATACCGCCACTCAGGTGAACGGCGCCGGACCGCCCCAAGTCACGCATCCGCTCCAGGAAGCCGCCCATCCGGCGGCGCACCTCCGCGGCGACCGTCGCCGCACGAGCCAGGACCGGCCGAACCGGCCGGTGCCCGGCATGCGTGGTCACCGGCTGTTCCTCGCGCCGCGTCGGATGGTGCGCCGCCGGTTCTGCGGCCCCGTGCCCGCCCTGTCGGCGGCCCGTGAGCCGGGGCCCGTACCGGCGCCATCGGTGGCCCGCGAACCGCGGCCGGCCGAGCGGGGAGGTCGAGGACGCGCGCGCGGCGTGGTGCCGGCTCCGACGCCGACTTCAACCTCTACTTCGGTTCCGGCTGCGACTTCCATGCCGGTTCCGGCACCCGTACCCCCTGAGCCTTCCTGCGTGCCCTCCCACGTCTCGCGACCGCCCTGCGCCTGCGAGCCGCCGTGTTCCTCCGCCCCTTCCTGAGCGTCGCCGTCTCGGCCTCGCCCCCGCGCGCCCATCGCGTCCCGCTGCGTCCGCTCGCCGCGCAGGATGCGGCGAATCGGCTCGGGGTCCGTGTCCGCACTGCAGGCGGGGTGCAGCAGCAGAGCGAAGGCGTAGTGCGGGTCGGCGATCAGCGCCATCGTCAGCGCCTCCTGGCCCTCCGCGAGGTCGCCGAGCGACCAGGCCACCCATCCCGCGAGCGTCAGGGGTGCGGCGGCGTGCTCCCTGAACGCCCCGACACAGCGCCGGGCCAGGGCGCGCCAGAGCCGGAGCGCCAGAACCGCCTCGTCGCCCTCCATCCACTCCGCCGCCCGGTCGCGCGTCGTGCGGTCCTGAAGGCCGAGGATCAAGGCTGCGGCCTCGTCGTGCCTGATCAGTTCGTCGTCCTGGATGTCGGCATCCAGCCTGTCGGGGAGCGGCGGCGCCGCGGCGAAGCGTGCCATCACCTGTTGCGCCAGGTCGAGAGTCTCGGCGGCGACCTCGCCATGGCCGTCCTCTGTCAGGATCCTGGGCACGAGTGCGCAGCCCGCGGCATGGAGTGCGCGCTCCTGCTCCGCCGCGGCGGCGGTCCGCCATGGCGTGAGCCGCGCCCTGATCTGCCCCTGAGCGGGGCCCACCTGGTAGCCCGCGTACGCGGTGGCGGCGGCCAGGACCGAGGTGCCCGCCGGGAGCAGCGGGACGCCTTCCGGCGGGCAGCAGCGCTGGTTCGGACAGCAGTAGGTCCAGTAGCGGTGGTCCGAGATGCACACGACCTCGAGCACCGGGACGTCGAGGTTGCCGCAGGCCGTCCGCAGCGCCTGGGCCAGCGGCCTGAGACGCGCCATCACCTGCCGCCCGGAGGTGTCCCCCGCGGACCCTCCCGGCTCCTGACAGAGGAAGGCGACGACACCTTCGGGCCTGGCCTCGCGCTTCTCGCTGCCGCCCACGAGGCACTGCGCCAGTTGCTCCGCGACGGACTGCCAGTCGCCCGTGCGCTCCGGAATGCCGATGCGTACGCGTCCGCCGAAGCGGCCGCGCGTGCCGTGCAGAGCGATGAGGACGATGCTGTCCTCGGGCGTGAATCCGAGCAAGTACGGCAAAGCGTCGGCCAGTTCGGCGGGCGTGCGGAGGGTGACGACGGGCTCGTGGGCCGCGTCGGCTGGTTCGCTGTGATTCGTCATGCGTCGACTCTGCACCGGACGAAGCAATTCCGGTTTGCCCTGTGGATAACCATGAGCAGGGGCACGCCAAGAGTTATCCACAGTCTGGCGGGCTCGTTCGCCGGATGTCCGACCCATCGGGTTGCATGGAGCCATGAGCAACGAAGATCTGCGCACGGCGGCCGACGCCGTTCTCGCCCGCCTTGTCGGCGGCCCCTCCCCCGCGGCCGGTGGGACACCCTCGCCGGACGGCCCACGCCTGCGTGAGGACCAGTGGCGCGCGATCGAGGCGCTCGTCGCCGAGAAGCGCCGCGCCCTGGTCGTGCAGCGCACAGGCTGGGGCAAGTCCGCGGTGTACTTCGTCGCGACGGCGTTGCTGCGGGAGCGAGGCAGCGGCCCGACCGTGATCGTCTCTCCGCTCCTCGCGCTCATGCGCAATCAAGTGGAGTCGGCGGCCCGAGCCGGCATCCGCGCCCGCACGATCAACTCGTCCAATACGGAGGAGTGGGACACCATCCAGGCCGAGGTGGCCGCAGGCGAGGTGGACGTGCTGCTCGTGAGTCCGGAGCGGCTCAACAACCCGGACTTCCGCGATCAGGTCCTGCCCAAGCTCGCCGCGGCGACGGGCCTCCTCGTGGTCGACGAGGCGCACTGCATCTCCGACTGGGGCCACGACTTCCGGCCCGACTACCGCAGATTGCGCACGATGCTGGCCGACCTCCCGCCGGGCGTCCCGGTCCTGGCCACGACGGCGACGGCCAACGCGCGCGTGACGGCGGACGTCGCCGACCAGCTCGGCACCGGTGGCGGATCGGACGCCCTGGTCCTGAGAGGGCCGCTGGACCGGGAAAGCCTCAGCCTCGGCGTGCTCGAACTTCCCAACGCGGCGCATCGGTTGGCCTGGCTGGCGGACCACCTCGACAACCTGCCGGGCTCCGGGATCATCTACACCCTCACGGTCGCCGCCGCCGAGGAAGTCACCGCCTACCTACGACAGCGCGGGCACACCGTGACGTCGTACACCGGGAAGACGGAGAACGCGGACCGTCAGCAGGCCGAGGAGGACCTGCTCGCCAACCGCGTGAAGGCCCTGGTCGCCACCTCCGCTCTGGGCATGGGCTTCGACAAGCCCGACCTGGGATTCGTGGTCCACCTCGGCTCGCCCTCCTCTCCGATCGCCTACTACCAGCAGGTGGGTCGCGCCGGCCGCGGAGTCGCTCACGCGGAGGTCCTGCTCCTGCCCGGCAAGGAGGACGCAGCGATCTGGGACTACTTCGCCTCGCTCGCCTTTCCGCCCGAGGAGCAGGTGCGCCGCACGCTGGACGTCCTGGCGCAGGCGGACCGCCCCCTCTCGCTCCCCGCCCTGGAGCCGCTCGTCGAGCTGCGCAGGTCACGCCTCGAAACGATGCTCAAGGTCCTCGACGTCGACGGCGCGGTCCGGCGCGTCCAGGGCGGCTGGATCGCCACGGGTATGCCCTGGGTGTACGACACCGAGCGCTATCAGTGGGTCGCCAAGCAGCGACAGGCGGAACAGCAGGCCATGCGGGACTACGCCACCACCACGTCCTGCCGCATGGAGTTCCTCCGCCGCCAGCTCGACGACGAGGAGGCCGCGCCGTGCGGGCGCTGCGACAACTGCGCGGGCGGCCGCTTCGACGCCGCGGTGTCGCCGACGGCGCTGGAGACGGCGCGCGGCGAGCTCGCCCGGCCCGGGGTGGACGTCGAGCCCAGGAAGATGTGGCCGACTGGTCTCGCGGCCGTGGGCATGACCCTCAAGGGCCGCATTCCCGCCGGAGAGCAGGCCACGCCGGGACGAGCCCTGGGTCGCCTCTCGGACATCGGCTGGGGCAACCGGCTCCGTCCGATGCTCACGCCCCAAGCACCGGACGGCCCGGTGCCCGACGATGTCACCAAGGCCGTCGTGGAAGTGCTGGCCGACTGGGCGAAGGGCCCGGGCGGCTGGGCTTCGGGTACCGCCGAAGCGGGGCCCCGTCCCGTGGGCGTGGTGACCATGGCCTCGCGATCGAAGCCGCAGCTGATCCAGTCCTTGGGCACACGGATCGCGGAAATCGGCCGCCTCCCCCTGCTCGGCTCACTCGAGTACGCCGCCGAGGCCGCGGAGACACGCGTGCCCCGGAGCAACAGCGCTCAGCGCCTGCGCGCCCTGGACGGGGCGCTGACCGTGACTCCCACGCTGGCCGCGGCGCTCCAGGAGGCCGATGGCCCCGTCTTGTTGGTGGACGACTTCACGGAGACCGGCTGGACGCTCGCGGTGGCCGCGCGCATGCTCCGCCGAGCCGGCGCCAAGGGGGTGTTGCCGCTGGTCCTCGCCGTGCAAGGGTGACGTAGGCATTGACGAGGGTCCGTCTGGGCAGGGATATGCGAGACGTATCACCGGATACCGGTCAGCGGCCTCAATTGCTCGTTGCCGCAAGCCAGTACGACGGGAAGAATTGGAAGCGCTCCCGCGCGGCTCCCCGTGGTCCGGTAGGGCTGTGCCGCGGTGCGCTCCCCCAGTCCGACCCCGCCCTCAGTAGGGGCGTGTAGCCGAAGGGAGGACCGTGACCTTCGGATTCGCTCCGTCCGCTGCGGCATCGACGTCGGAGTCCCTCGCCGCTGCCGCGATGCCCGATTCCCACCACCAACTGACCCGGATGCTCGAGTTGTCGGAGTGGTCGGCAGCCGAGATCCCGCTGCTCCGGAACCCACGCGAGGTCGTGAGCGGTCTGCACGACCGGCACCGGCCGACCCCGGCCACCGCGGTCGTGGCCGTGCTCGATCCGGAGGAACGTGTCAGGGCGTCCGCGTCGTTTGCCCGGCGGGCGAGCGCGGCGGACGGGTGGGTGTTCCGCAACGCTCTGCTCGCCCAGCTCCGTCGGGTCATCCCTCACGATCTGCGGCGCCGCACGCCGGTGCGCACGGCGGTGCTGCTCTACTGCCGTGAGGGGGACGCGCGTTGGACCCAGGAGGACGGTGCGTGGATGTGGGGGCTGCGGGACGCCTGCACCCTGCACGGGCTGCGCTGCGGCGCGTACATCACGCTGACACGGGACGGCTGGCAGGTGCTCGGCGAAGGCCGCGGCGGCCGCCAGCCGGGCGCCGTGTCGCGGCCGGAGGACACTGCCGGCGAGGAGCCACGCCAGCCGCGGGTGGGGGGTGCGGCGTCGGAGATGTTACGTCGCGTGGCCGCGCGGTGAGGTGCAGAGCCTGTCCGGATCCCCCGCGCTGCGGCTCGGCTGCGGTTGCCCACACTTCGGACGGCCTCCGCTCACGACGCGGAGCCACGTACGGCACACGACGCGGAGCCCGGTACGGCAGGGGAGCCGTCATGGGTGGTGCGGGCCCGGCCCAGGCCGAGCGCGGCGCTCCTCACGTACCGCGACCGCCGCTCCGTGACGTCCGGTTCCAGGGCTCGGCGACGGCTCCGTGTCAGCACGCGCCCACCGGCTGAGCCGAAACCCCGCGCAGCCCCGCAGGGTCACGCAGAGTCCCACAGCGCCCCGGCGACGCGGGCCGACCACGATCGGCGTCGCGTACGCCACATCAGCCTCATGCGTCACGCAGTGCGCAGCACCGCGCTGCGGTCACTGCCGGGCACGGCGATGCGTACGCGGCGTCGCGGCCCCGCAGCCGTGGCATTGCACGGTCGCGGTTCCGCAGCCGGGGCACTGCACTGCCCGTGGCGTGGACGCCGGACGGGCGGTGACGTGCCACCGGGCGAGGCCGGCACGCCCGCCGGGCGGGAGCGTCAGACGCTCGCGCCCAGCATGGCGTTGATGCGCTGCGGGTCACCACAGACGATCAGCAGGGTCCCGGCGCGGTTGAGCGCCGTCGGCAGGGCCGTGACAGCGGCCTCGTCGCCTCCGCCGTTCACGGCCACGACGACCACGGGGCGGGTCGCGGCACGTGCCAGGGCAGCGGCGTCGGCGTAGAAGACGTCGTCACCGGCGTCGTGCTGGGCCCAGTAGGCGTCCTCGCCGAAGGACAGCTCGTGCGTGGCCCACGGGTGCGGTTCGCCCGTGGTGATCACCAGGACGTCGCCGGGGGCGCGGCCCGAGTCGAGCAGCAGGTCGACGGCTTCCTCGGCGGCGTCCAGGGCGCCCTCGGCGGAAGCCGGGATCAGCTGGATCTGCGGAACCGAGGCAGCACCGTTGGCAGTGGCTTCGGGAGCGGCCGGGGCGGACGGCCCCGGCTTGGCGGCCTGGGCCTGCGGCCCGGGCTTGGCAGCCGATTCCCGCGTCGCGCGCTGCGCGGGCGGCATCGGCCGTGCGGGACCCGGGCGGCCGGGCCGCGGCGGAGCCGCGGGACGCGGACCGGGTACGGGGCGGGGGGTCGGCGCGGTACGGCCGGTGGCCGGAGTGGCGCGGGGACCCTGGGCACTCTCGTGAATCTGAGGCTCCTCGGGAATGAGAGGCATGCGTAGTTATCTATCAAACGCCGATGCGACACGCGTCGGCGGGTGGCACATGAGTGCGACCGGAACTGCGGAAAACATCAGAACTCAAAGCCGAGCTGGCCCTCGATTTCCGGAACGTTTCCCTCCGCCCAGCTGCGGGCCTTCTTGAGGTGCCGCCACTGGGGCAGCGCATCAAGATACGCCCACGAAAGCCGGTGGTACGGGGTGGGTCCCCGTTCCGCCAGCGCGGCCTTGTGCACCGGTGACGGATAACCGGCGTTGGCCGCAAAACCGAAGTCTGCATGTTCGATGCCCAGTTCGGCCATCATTTTGTCGCGCTGAACCTTGGCGATCACCGATGCCGCCGCGACGGCCACGCAGGACTGATCCCCCTTGATCACCGTACGCACCCGCCACGGAGCCCCGAGATAGTCGTGCTTCCCGTCGAGAATGATCGCTTCCGGACGGACCGGCAGACCCTCCAGGGCACGCACCGCGGCGAGCCGCAGGGCGGCCGTCATCCCCAGGTCGTCGATCTCCTCGGGCGAGGCGTGCCCCAGAGCGTGTGCCGTGACCCAGCCCTCCAGCTCCTCGGCGAGTTCGAGCCGCCGCTTGGGGCTGATGAGCTTGGAATCGGTGAGCCCTGCGGGGGGCCTGCGGAGTCCCGTGACCGCCGCACAGACGGTGACCGGCCCCGCCCACGCCCCGCGACCGACTTCGTCGACACCGGCGACGATCTTCGCTCCGGTGGTGGCGCGCAGGGAGCGCTCGACGGTGTGGGTGGGTGCTTCGTACGGCATGGCGCCAGACAGCGTACGCCGCCGATGACCACTCGCGACACCCCGGTTCGCCCAGCTCGCGACGCCTCGGTTCGCCGAGCCCCGGGCAGACGCACCGCGCCGCCCTGTCGCGCCGCATACGGACGCCGCCATTCCGCACCACTCACGGACGGCCCATACGGCTCGGGGACTGCGTCACGCGGCTCACGGACGCGGTTTCACGCGGTTCACCGGCGCAGCAGCGGAACCATGACCTGATCGATCAGGCCGATGAATTCCTCATCGGTCCATTCGCTCCCGCACACCTTGGTGCGGTACATCATCATCGCGGGAATCACATCGCAGACGAACGCGTCCGTCGCTCCGGAACGCACCTCTCCACGCTCGATCCCTCGCCTCATCACCTGTCTGATCAGTTCCACACTCGGCTCGATGACACCCTCGACGATCACTCCATGGAAGCGCTCGGCGGTTGCCGTGTCGCACTCGTGAAGCACCGCCATCAGGGCGTAGCCGGGGCGGGACGTCATCGCCGCGCGCATCTGGCGGCACAACTGCAACAGGTCCTCGCGGACATTTCCGCAGTCGGGCACCTCGTCGAGCTTGGGCAGGCCTGCCCCCAAGGCGTCGATGACGAGGTCCTCCTTGGAGGGCCAGCGACGGTACACCGCGGCCTTGCCGGTCTGCGCGCCCGCGGCCACGCCCTCCATCGTCAGCCCGTTCCAGCCGACCGTGCTGAGCTGTTCCAGGGCGGACTCGAGAATCGCGCGTTCCAGTACAGGGCCTCGGCGACGCGAGGCGACCACCTGAGCGGAAGCGGCCGTCCAACGCGAAGTAGCCATCTCTATCTCTCCGTTGAGCGATCAAGGCAGCGCCAGAGAACGCTTGCGTTCACTGTTGAGGATCACTACCGTAGGGAGCGCCAGTGAACGGATGCGTTCACTAACGCACTTGTAGGGGATCCATAGTGACAACCTCTCAGTTAAGGCAAGATCAAAAACCTGGTGCGGCCCGTCGCGAAGGACATCGCGGCCTGGCCCTCACCATCATCGCCGCCTGCCAACTCATGGTGGTCCTGGATGCGACGATTGTGAACATCGCGCTTCCGCACATTCAGGATGCGCTCAAGTTCTCGACGACGGATCTCACTTGGGTCGTCAGTGCGTACACGCTCACTTTCGGCGGCCTGCTGCTCCTCGGCGGGCGCGCGGGTGACATCCTGGGCCGCCGCCGGGTCTTCATGGCCGGCATCCTGCTCTTCACGCTCGCCTCCCTCCTCGGTGGTTTCGCCCAGGAGCCCTGGCAGTTGCTGGCGGCGCGCGCCCTTCAGGGCGTCGGTGGCGCGATCGCGTCGCCCACGTCGCTCGCGCTGATCACGACGACATTCCCCGAAGGGCCGGAGCGGAACCGCGCGTTCGGCGTCTTCGCTGCCGTATCCGCGGGCGGCGGCGCCATCGGCCTCCTGGCGGGCGGCATGCTCACGGAGTGGCTGGACTGGCGCTGGGTGCTGTTCGTGAACGTCCCCATCGGTGTGCTGATCGCCTTCCTGACACCCCTCTACATCAGCGAGTCCGAGCGCCATCCCGGACGGTTCGACTTCGTGGGCGCCCTGACGTCGACCGCGGGCATGGCCTCCTTGGTCTACGGATTCATCAGGGCATCCGAGGACGGCTGGCGCGACAGCCTCACGCTGGGCTCGTTCGGCGCGGCGGTCGTGCTGCTGCTCGCCTTCGTGCTCGTCGAGAGCCGAGCCAAGGAGCCGATCACCCCGCTCAAGATGTTCGCCGACCGCAACCGCTCCGGCACGTACGTGATCATGCTGAGTCTGGCCGCGGCGATGTTCGGCATCTTCTTCTTCCTCGTGCTCTTCGTCCAGAACGTCCTGGACTACTCCCCCATCGAGGCGGGTCTGGCCTTCCTGCCCGTCACCGCCGCGATCGTGCTCGGCGCGGGTCTCTCGCAGCGGATGCTGCCGGTGCTCGGCCCCAAGCCCTTCATGGTGACGGGTTCGGCGATCGTCGCCCTCGGGCTCGGCTGGCAGACGTTCATCACTCCGGACAGCTCGTACGTCAGCGGGGTGCTCGGCCCGATGCTGCTTTTCGGCTTCGGCATGGGCCTGAACTTCGTGACGCTGACCCTGACGGCGGTGTCCGGCGTCGCCGTGCACGAGGCGGGCGCCGCCTCGGGCCTGCTCAACGCGACGCAGCAGGTGGGCGGTTCGCTCGGTCTGTCGATCCTGACCACGGTCTTCGGTACGGCGAGCAGGGACGAGGCCAAGGAGCAGATACCGGACTTCATGGCGCACGCCTCACCGGAGCAGAAGGCCGCATTCGCCAAGTCCCACGAGCTGCCACCGCCGTGGGGGCATGAGGTGCTGTCCGAGGGCATCGCCACAGCCTTCATCCCGGGGGTCGGCATGGCCGTGCTCGCCCTGGTCACCGCCTTGCTGGTGATCCGGGTGCGCAAGAGCGACCTGGATGCGCTCTCCGGTACGGCGAGCGCGGCGGGTCCGGCTGGGGGCTGACAGAGGGAAGCGTGTGCCTGCCGAGCGGTCCGCGAGGTCAGCTCGGTACGCACGGAGCCACCTGACGTCGGTCGAGGTCAGGCCACCGTCGTCGGCACCCAGTCGGGCAGCGGCTCGGTGCGCTCCAGCCACACGGCAGGCGGCGCCCCACCTGCCGCGGCGACGACTCCCCCGACGATCGCGCAAGTCGTGTCCATGTCGCCGCCCACCGCCGCGGTGGCCCAGAAGGCCCGCTCATAGTCGCCGAGCGCGCGAGCGGCCGACCACAGGGCGAAGGGCACGGTGTCGTGCGCGGTCGTGCGGCGCCCGCATCCCAGCACGGCGGCGACCGTCCCGGCGTCGCCGTAGTCGAGCATGTCCCGAGCTCGCCGCAGCCCTGCCCCGACTGCGCTGCGGGGCACCAGGGCGATGACTCCGTCGAGCAGCGCCTTGGAGGTCGGCGGCCCTGCGGGGTCGGCGGCCAGTGCAGCCGCGGCGGCGACCGCCATGGCCCCTACGACGGCCTCCCGGTGCTGGTGTGTGGTGTAGGCGGAGATCTCCGCCTGATGGGTCGCCTGCTCCGGGTCGTCGGCGTACCAGGCGCCGAGCGGCGCGATCCGCATGGACGCGCCGTTGCCCCAGGATCCCTGCCCCTTAAACAGGGCGGACGCCAGCTCGCGCCAGTCTCCGCCGTTTCTGATCTGCCCGAGCAGCCGGTCCACGGCGGGGCCGTACCCGCGGTCGACGTTCTGGTGCTCGGCGAAGGAGAGGGCCAGCGCGTCCTGGTCGATCCTGCCGTGCCGGGCGAGGACAGCCAGCACGGAGCACGCCATCTCGGTGTCGTCGGTCCAGGGCCAGGGTCCGGCGGGCAGCTCACGACGCTTGAGCAGCGGGTAGTGCGCGGGCGTGAAGAACTGGGAGCCCAGCGCGTCTCCCACCACCAGGCCGCGCAGGCTGGCCAGCGCGCGGTCCAGGCGCCGGTCGGGAGAGAGGTCAGCGGTCATCGCCCTGTCACTCTATCCGGTGATTCCGTACGGCTCCGGCTCCCGCCAGCGCTCGAACGGTCGGTCGAGTGTGTACTTGCCGTTCTCGCCGAGTCGCAGCGTCCGCGTCTCGCCGTTGCCCGGATTGGACAGCGACTCGAACTCGGCCACCGACCAGTGGAACCACCGCATGCAGAACAGGCGCATGGTCAGCCCGTGGGTGACCAGCAGCACGTTCGGCGGATGGTCGGGAGCCTCGAAGCTGCGGTACAGGCTCTCCAGGAAGGAGCCGACCCGGTCGTAGACATCGGCGCCCGACTCGCCCTGCGCGAAGCGGTAGAAGAAGTGCCCATAGGCGTCGCGGTACGCCTTCTGCAGCCTGACGTCGTCCCGGTCCTGCCAGTTCCCCCAGTCCTGCTCGCGCAGCCGCGGCTCCTCCCGTACCCGCACCAGCTGAGGGTCGAGGTGCAGCGCGCGGAAGGTCTCGTGGGTGCGGCGGTACGGCGAGACGTACACGCTGATCCGCTCCCGGCCGAACACCTCCCGCAGCCGCTTCCCGGTCTCCTCTGCCTGGCGCCACCCCGTCTCAGTGAGGGCGAGCGCATGGTCGGGCTCGCGCTCGTACACGGTGTCGTCGGCGTTGCCGACCGACTCGCCGTGCCGGACGAGGACGATGCGCCGGGGTCGTGCCATGGGTCGACCCTAGATCGGCTCTCGTACGACCGGCTCAGCCGGGTAGCCGTCCGGACTCCATCCGGCGTATTCGCCCGGTGAAGCGGCTCCGCAGAAGCCTGTCGTGGGAGACGACCACGAGAGCGCCGGGCCACTGGTCGAGAGCCTCTTCCAGCTCCTCGACCAGGGTCAGGGCGAGATGGTTGGCCGGCTCGTCGAGCAGGAGCAGGTCCGCGGGCCTCGCGAGCAGCCGGGCGAGAGCGAGTCTCCGGCGCTGTCCGGCGGAGAGCGATCCGACGGGGACATGGAGGTCCCGCGGGCGGAAGAGTCCGTACGAGAGCAGTAGTTCGGCCTGCTCCTCCTCGGTGAGCGGCAAGCCGCTGCCGAAGACCTCGAGGACGCGCTCGGTGGGGCGGCGCACGGGGATCTCCTGAGCCAAGTAGCCGATACGGCCCCGGCGGACGACCGAGCCCTCGTCCGGTGCGATCACGCCCGCCATGGTGCGCAGCAGCGTGGACTTGCCGGCGCCGTTGCCGCCGTGGATGAGCAGTCGCTCGCCGGCCGTGACGGTGAGCTCCGCCACGTGGAGCCGGTCGCCGACCCGCACGTTCCTCAGCGCGACCAGGTCTCCCTTGACCGCTCCGGTCGCCGGGCGGGCGGCGAAGCGCAGCGGCTCGGGCGGCTTGGGCACCGGGTGTTCGCGCAGGCGGCGCAGCCGCTCCTGAGCGTTGCGGACACGGCCTGCGACGGAGGCCTGGACGCGGCCTCCGGCGCGGTCGTACGCCATTTTGTTGTTGTCCTTGATGGCACGGCCTCCAGCCACGGCGTGCGCTGTGGTCGCCGTGGACTCCTCCAGGCGGCGCGTCTCCTCGCACCATTCCGCGTGGGCCTGCTCCCAGCGCTGCCGGGCCGCCGCACGCTCGGCGAGCAGGCCCTGATAGCCGTCTCCGTAGCGCACGACTGTGCGGCGGGCTTCGTCGACTTCGAGGATCGCGGTGGCGACACGCTCCAGGAACGTCCGGTCGTGGGAAACCGCGACAACGGTGCCCTGATGCGCGAGCAGGGCGGTCTCCAGCCAGTCGAGCGCGGCCTCGTCGAGATGGTTGGTCGGCTCGTCGAGGAACATCACCTCGGGAGAGGCGGCGATCAGGCAGGCAAGGCCGAGGCGCGCCTGCTCGCCGCCGGACAGTCCGCCCAGCTCACGATCGCGGTCTATGTGCGCGAGCCCGAGTCCATGCATGGCCTTGTCGACCCGCGCGTCGGCTTCGTAGCCGCCGCGGAGCTCGAAGGCCGTGAGCAGATCGCCGTACTCCTCCAGGACTGTCCCGGGCGCGTCCGCAAGGCCACCCTCAAGGTCGCGCAAGCGCCGCTCCATGGAACGCAGTTCGGCCAGGGCCCCGTCGATCGCGTCGCCGACGCTGCGGTCCGCGGACAGCTGGGGCGTCTGCGCGAGGAATCCGGCGCCTCCCTCTGCGACCGACCGCACGTCGCCGCCATCGGGCTGTTCGGCCCCTGTCAGCAAGCGGAGGAGCGTGGACTTCCCCGCCCCGTTCTCGCCCACGACGCCCACGCGTTCGCCCGGGCGGACCGTGAAGGAGATCCCGTCGAACAGCAGCCGGTCACCACGAGCCTTGGTCACACCGCGCACCGAGATCTGAGTAGGCATGGGCACCCCCGCTTTCGTACACGCCTGATTCAGCCACCGACAAGCTAACGCAACACTTGTCGCGTTACGTCGAGTCTGGCACAGCCCTCTCGTTAACGCAACAGAAGTTGTGATTGAGTGTGGCTGTCACGGCCGCACGGCCGTCGCGGTCGCAGAAGGGCGGCCGTCACGACCACAGAAGGAAGAAGCAGAGGCCCAGGGATGAGAGACCAGGCAGCGGAGAACCAAGCCACGAACGCGGCGACCGAGCCGCTCAACAGGCCTGCCACGCCCACCACACCCACTGGACCTGCCACACCCACCAATCGCACCAATCCCACTGAGCCCGCCACACCCACCAAGCCCAGCAACCCCACGGAGCCCGCCAAGACCTCCGCACCCTCCCCACCCGGCACCCGCCGCCCCGGCGGCCGCACCGCCCGCACCCGCGCGGCCGTGCGCGACGCCGTCCTGAGCGGCCTGAGCGACCACGGCTACCCCGGCCTGACCGTCGAGTACGTGGCCGAGCACTCGGGCGTCCACAAGACCACCCTCTACCGGCGCTGGGGCGGCCTGGAAGGGCTGGTGGCCGACGCCCTTGACCTGGCGGGCGAGGACAGCTGGACCCCGCCGGACACCGGCACCCTGGAGGGTGACCTGCGCGAACTGGCCCGTGAGGCCGTCGACGCGTTCGCGGACCCCGCGAAGGCCGCCGCACCGACCGCCTTCATCGCCGCCGCATTCCAGTCCCCGCGCGCGGCCGACGCCCTGCGCGCTTTCTACGCCGAGCGCTTCGCGCGCTGCGAGTCCGTCGTCACGCGGGCGGTGGAACGCGGCGAGGCGGACGCGGACGTCGATGCGGCGGCGGTGGTCCGGGCCGTTTCCGCCCCCCTGATGCTGCGCGCGTTCATCACCCGGGAGCCGATCGACACCGCGCTCGCGGACCAGTCGGCGGCAGCGGCGCTGGCCGCCACTCGTGCGGGCGCGTTCACCAGGCGCTGATTCCGCATCCCGTGTGAGAGTCCGCATCCCGCGTGAGCCGCGCGTCCAGTCCCACGCACACCAGGCAGCGTGCGGACCACTTCACCGAGTGGACCTGTTGACAGCGCGTCCCCAGGGGCTCAACACCCACGGCCGCCCCCTGCCCTCACACTGCTGGCGCCACGGGCCTCACACGGTCCACGACGGCTCCAACTGCACGACGTCCCCCGTGAGCGCCGCGATGTCCGCCTCGGTCTGTGCCCGGAGCGACAGCCGTTCCACGCGCTCCACGCGGTACTTCCCGTGTTCGGCGGCCGACTGCCACATCGAAAGGATCAGGAACTCGTGGCCAGGGGCCTCTCCGAAGAGCCCCCGCACCATCCCCGGAGAGCCGGCCATGGCCGGATTCCAGACCTTCTCCTGCATCAGTGCGAAGTGCTCCACTCGCTCCTCGTGCACCCGGCAGTGCGCCACGCGCACCACATCGGTGTCCGTGAAGCGCGGCTCGAAGCCCGTCTTCACGTCGAAACGGTGCTCGAAGAGCTTGATGTCGATGTCCTTGTACGTCCCCGTCTGTGCCGCGGCCAGCCGGTCGTGCGAGCGTGCCATGAAGGAGTCGTAGAAAGCGCGGCTCTCCCAGAACGCGAAGACGTGGGCCACATCGGGCCGACCACGGCTCCACCCTCCGCCCTGCCCCCGGAATCCCGGCTCCCCCAGAAGCCCCGCCCACTTTCGCTGCGCCCGCTCGAAACCCCGGCGGTCCACCACGGTGCAGCGAATCCACTTGACCAGCACCGCGCCATCGTACGGCGCGGCGCGTGGCCAGGTTCACGCTCCCGGGTAGTGCACCCGGATCAGCTCCGCGAGGTCCGCGTCATCGAGCTCGACCCCGAACTCCCGCGCAAGCACGTCACGCAACTCGCTTACGGGTACGTCCCGTTCGTCCGCCGAGCCGTCGGGGCGCGTGACGGTCAGTTGTGCGCCGATCAGCCTGCGTCGTACGTCAGGAGTGGCCTGCTGCACCACGGGGCGCCGGACGAAGCCGGACCTGGGGTGGGTCGAGGTGTAGTGGTTCATCACTACGTAGTCGACGGGCAGACACTCCGCCAGCGTGTACGCGTACAGGTCGAACCAGCCGTCGGAGCGCTCGGTCCGCAGCACCCAGGTGCCGCCCCCCTCGCGTCCAAGGCCGAACCGCCACTCTCCTTGGCGCACGTCGACACCGTCACGCAACGGCAGCGGCTCGAGCAGCCCGTCGCCTCCGAACCCGACGTCACAGTGCCACCGTTCACCGTCCGCCTCGACGCTGAGGAGCATGTGGGTCACCGCGCGCGTGGAGGACGCCCCCGCTCTGACGCGGGCGCCGAGGCCCGTCACGGAGAACCCGATCCGCTCCAGGGCGGCGGCGAACAGGAGGTTCTGTTCGTAGCAGTAACCCCCGCGCGGACGGCGCACCATCTTGTCCTGCAGAGCGGCCAGGTCCAGCAGGACCGGGCGGCCGACCATGATCTCCAGGTTTTCGAACGGGATCGACGTCACGTGCGCCCGGTGCAGCGCCCGCAGTGTCGCCAGATCCGGCTTCGCCTCTCCCCCGTAGCCGATCCGGGTCAAGTAGGCCTCGACGTCCAGTTCCTCCCCGTGCCATGTCATGGGCACAATGATCGCCGCTGTCGCACCGTGTGCAAACTGCGGGGTTCGCGACACCGATGTCAGTGGCAGGCCTTAGCGTGTCCGTAGCACTGGCAATCAGCGGTGGTAACCGGCCAACGGTGAGGGGGAGTTCGGTGAGCAGCATCAGCAAGGGGCTCGGGAAGGTCGAGGTCGGCCTGAGATGGGACCCGAGCCCCGTCGGCACGCCGCACCACGACCTGGACATCGTCGCCGCGACGTACACCTCCGACGACCCCCACGGCAGCCCGGCCTACCTCGTGCACTTCGACAGCCGCTCCCCGGACGGCACGATCACGCTCAGCAGGGACAGCAGGACCGGCCAGGGTTTCGGCTACGACGAGGTCATGGTCCTGGAGCTGGAGCGGCTTGCCGAGAGGTACGTGCGCGTGGTGGTCGGCGTGGCCATCCAGCAGCCTCCGGAGGGCAGGGTCTTCGGGGACATAGTGAATGCCTCGGTCCGGATCCGCGAGGGGTACACGGACCTCACGGAGCACGACTTCACGGAAGTGGCTGGCTGCACGGCCTCCGTGGTCGCCGAGTTCGCCCGGGACCAGCCCGGCGGCCCCTGGTCGTTCCGGGAGCTGCTCCACGGCTTCGACACGGACCTGGCGTCCTTCACCTCCGCCATGGGTGGCGTCCGCTGAGAAGCTGAGAACGCGCGGCGTCCGCTGAGAACGCGATGAGGGGCGGCGGGCCGTCCAGGCCCGCCGCCCCTCACCTCACGGCGTCAAGCGATCAGCTGCAACCGCTGGTGGAGCCGCAGCCCTCGCAGATGTAGCACGAGCCGGCGCGCTGCATCTTCGTACCGCAGGAGAAGCACAGCGGCGCGTCCGCCTGGATGCCCAGCTGCATCTCGACGAGCTCGGCGCTGGTGTGCGCCTGCTGCGGGGCGGGTGCCTCGACCGGCGCCTTGGGGGTGGCGACCGCCTTCAGGGTCTCCGTCTGGCGCGGAGCGGACTGGGCCAGGCCCTCGACGTCGACGTCCTCGTCGGCCGGCTCGTACGAACCGGTCTCCAGGTGACGCTGGCGCTCCTCGGCGGAGTGGATGCCGAGCGCGGAGCGGGTCTCGAAGGGCAGGAAGTCCAGGGCCAGGCGGCGGAAGATGTAGTCGACGATCGACTGCGCCATCCGCACGTCCGGGTCATCGGTCATGCCGGCCGGCTCGAAGCGCATGTTCGTGAACTTCGAGACGTACGTCTCCAGGGGCACGCCGTACTGCAGGCCGACGGAGACGGCGATGGAGAAGGCGTCCATCATGCCCGCGAGGGTGGAGCCCTGCTTGGACATCTTCAGGAAGACCTCGCCGAGGCCGTCGTCCGGGTAGGAGTTGGCCGTCATGTAGCCCTCGGCGCCGCCCACCGTGAAGGAGGTGGTGATGCCGGGGCGACCCTTGGGCAGACGCTTGCGGACCGGGCGGTACTCGACGACCTTCTCGACGGCCTCGCGGATCGTCGCCTCGGCCTTCTCGGTCACCTCGGCCTTCTCGTCCTCCTTCTTCTTGGCGGAGAGCGGCTGGCCGACCTTGCAGTTGTCGCGGTAGATCGCGAGCGCCTTGACGCCCATCTTCCAGGCCTCGAAGTAGACCTCTTCGACGTCCTCGACGGTCGCGGTCTCCGGCAGGTTGACCGTCTTGGAGAGCGCGCCGGAGATCCAGGGCTGGATGGCGGCCATCATGCGGACGTGGCCCATCGCGGAGATGGAGCGCTCGCCCATGGCGCAGTCGAAGACCTCGTAGTGCTCGGTCTTCAGACCCGGGGCGTCGATCACATTGCCGTTCTCGGCGATGTGGGCGACGATCGCCTCGATCTGCTCCTCCTGGTAGCCCAGGCGACGCAGGGCCTGCGGCACGGTGCCGTTGACGATCTGCATCGAGCCGCCGCCGACGAGCTTCTTGAACTTGACCAGGGCCAGGTCCGGCTCCAGGCCGGTGGTGTCGCAGGACATCGCGAGACCGATGGTGCCGGTCGGCGCGATGACCGACGCCTGCGAGTTACGGAAACCGTTCTTCTCGCCGAGCCGGATCACGTCCTGCCAGGCCTCCGTGGCGGCGGCCCAGATCGGGGTGTCCAGGTCGTCCATGCGGACGGCCACGGCGTTGGCGTCGGCGTGCTGCTTCATGACGCGCTGGTGCGGCTCGGCGTTGCGGGCGTAGCCGTCGTAGGCGCCGACGACCGCGGCGAGCTCGGCGGAGCGCTTGTACGAGGTGCCGGTCATCAGCGACGTGATGGCGCCGGCGAGGGCGCGGCCGCCGTCGGAGTCGTAGGCGTGGCCGGTGGCCATCAGGAGGGCGCCGAGGTTGGCGTAGCCGATGCCGAGCTGGCGGAAGGCGCGGGTGTTCTCGCCGATCTTCTGGGTCGGGAAGTCCGCGAAGCAGATGGAGATGTCCATCGCGGTGATGACCAGCTCGACGACCTTGGCGAAGCGCTCGGCCTCGAAGGACTGGTTGCCTTTGCCGTCGTCCTTGAGGAACTTCATCAGGTTCAGCGAGGCGAGGTTGCAGGACGTGTTGTCCAGGTGCATGTACTCGCTGCACGGGTTCGACGCGGTGATCCGGCCGGACTCGGGGCAGGTGTGCCAGCGGTTGATGGTGTCGTCGTACTGGATGCCGGGGTCGGCGCAGGCCCAGGCGGCCTCGGCCATCTTGCGGAACAGCGCCTTGGCGTCGACCTCCTCGATGACCTCACCGGTCATGCGGGCACGCAGGCCGAACTTGCCGCCGGTCTCGACCGCCCGCATGAACTCGCCGTTCACGCGGACCGAGTTGTTGGCGTTCTGGTACTGGACGGACGTGATGTCGTCGCCGCCCAGGTCCATGTCGAAGCCCGCGTCACGCAGGGCGCGGATCTTCTCCTCTTCCTTGACCTTGGTCTCGATGAAGTCCTCGATGTCCGGGTGGTCCACATCGAGGACGACCATCTTCGCCGCGCGGCGCGTGGCACCGCCCGACTTGATCGTTCCTGCGGAGGCGTCGGCGCCCCGCATGAAGGAGACCGGGCCCGAGGCGTTGCCTCCGGAGGAGAGGAGTTCCTTCGAGGAACGGATGCGGGAGAGGTTCAGGCCGGCACCGGAGCCGCCCTTGAAGATCATGCCCTCTTCCTTGTACCAGTCGAGGATCGACTCCATGGAGTCGTCGACGGCCAGGATGAAGCAGGCGGAGACCTGCTGCGGCTGGGGCGTGCCGACGTTGAACCACACCGGCGAGTTGAAGCTGAAGATCTGGTGCAGGAGGGCGTACGCCAGCTCGTGCTCGAAGATCTCGGCGTCCGCGGGCGAGGCGAAGTACTTGTAGTCCTCGCCGGCCTTCCGGTACGTCTTCACGATGCGGTCGATGAGCTGCTTCAGGCTCACCTCGCGCTGCGGGGTGCCGACCGCGCCTCGGAAGTACTTGCTCGTGACGATGTTGACCGCGTTCACCGACCAGAAGTCGGGGAACTCCACGCCGCGCTGCTCGAAGTTGACCGAGCCGTCGCGCCAGTTGGTCATGACGACGTCGCGGCGCTCCCAGGTCACCTCGTCGTACGGATGCACGCCGGGGGTCGTGTGGATGCGTTCGATACGCAGGCCCTTGGCGCCCTTGGATCCCTTGGCGCGGGAACCTCGTGCCGGGCCGCTCGTCGTCTCGGTCATGCCGCCTCCCTGTATCAGGCTAAAACGCCCTGAAGTGCCACGTTCTTCCCGCAGCACGGTGTGTGTCTTGTGTTGCGGGCACCCCTACAGGGGCCGTCCCACAACAGGTCTGGTTCGCCGCCGAACCGTCGGTGGGACGGTCAGTCGGCGGCGGTGGCAGGCTGCGGGACTTCGACAGTCCCACCGGGCCCGCGGCCGGTCGCGGCACGCTCCGTAACGGAGCTGTCCGGCGCGTCGTCGCGCCGTTGGTCCCGCTGGCCCCGCAGCTCTTCGATCGCGGCCTCGAAGTCCTCCAGCGAGTCGAACGCCCGGTACACGGACGCGAAGCGCAGATAGGCGACGAGGTCGAGCTCCTGCAGCGGGCCGAGTATGGCAAGCCCCACGTCGTGGGTGGTCAGCTCGGCGCTTCCGGTGGCTCGCACCGCCTCTTCGACCCGCTGGCCGAGCTGGGCCAGCGCGTCCTCCGTCACCGGCCGGCCTTGGCACGCCTTACGGACGCCGTTGATGACCTTCGTCCTGCTGAAGGGCTCGGTCACGCCACTGCGCTTGACCACCATCAGCGAGCACGTCTCCACCGTCGTGAAACGGCGGGAGCAGTCCGGGCACTGACGGCGCCTGCGGATCGACGTGCCGTCATCGGTGGTGCGGCTGTCGACTACGCGGCTGTCGGGGTGCCTGCAGAAGGGGCAGTGCATGGAACTCCCAACCCTCCTTCACGGCACGACTCAAAGGCCTCAGCGGGCCCTTGAGGCCCTCGAAGCAGCCCCAAGCATAGGCGATGCCCGCGGCCCCGAAAGACCAGGGACCACAACTTCTGGGCTGCGGTTGCAATCCAACCACTAGATCTGGGGTTTGCCGTAAATTTCGACGCCTCGCGTGTCGCGCCGGTACGCCGCGCGCGCACGGGGCCCGGCGCCCCTGGCGCACGGCGCCCGCACCCTTCGCGCGCCGCGTCGCCCGAGCCCTCGCGCGGACGACGAGCATCCTCGCGCGGGCAGCGTGCGCCTACGCGGACACCACCGCGGTGGGGCCGGTGCGGGGTTGACGGGGCTTGGAGTGGCACTATGAGAGCCTCACCCGGCAGGGTTACGACCCCGGCGGTGAAGCGTACCGTAATGAACCGAATTGCCTTTCGGTCCGCGCGTTAGCCATACACCCAGACACATGATCACGTCAGGCAATCTGCGATTTTTCACTCGAACGTGTGTTTGGCGCAACCTTTCGAAAGCAACTACCGTTGGCTAACTAGGGAGAACATTTCGAGAGGGGCCGACCGACGTGACCACCACCGCAGACAGCGCCACCATCACTGCCCAGGACCGCTCCCAGAGCCGATTCGAGCCGGTGCATGCCATGAATGACGCAGCCACGAACCAGGAGGGGCTCAAGCCCACGCGCTCCCTGCCGGGCCGACCTCCAGGAATCCGCGCCGACAGCTCCGGGCTCACCGATCGCCAGCGCCGAGTGATCGAAGTCATCAGGGACTCGGTGCAGCGGCGTGGCTACCCGCCGTCGATGCGGGAGATCGGACAGGCGGTCGGCCTCTCCAGCACGTCGTCGGTGGCCCACCAGCTCATGGCCCTCGAGCGCAAGGGCTTCCTGCGTCGCGACCCCCACCGCCCGCGCGCGTACGAGGTGCGCGGCTCGGACCAGCCGAGCACCCAGGCCACGGACACCACCGGCAAGCCCGCCGCTTCGTACGTCCCGCTCGTCGGCCGTATCGCGGCAGGCGGCCCGATCCTCGCCGAGGAGTCGGTCGAGGACGTGTTCCCCCTCCCCCGGCAGCTCGTCGGCGACGGTGAGCTGTTCGTCCTGAAGGTCGTCGGCGACTCCATGATCGAAGCGGCGATCTGCGACGGCGACTGGGTCACGGTCCGCCGCCAGCCCGTCGCGGAGAACGGCGACATCGTCGCCGCCATGCTCGACGGAGAGGCCACGGTCAAGCGCTTCAAGCGCGAGGACGGTCACGTCTGGCTGCTGCCGCACAACGCCGCGTACCAGCCGATCCCCGGGGACGAGGCGACCATCCTCGGCAAGGTGGTAGCCGTACTGCGGCGCGTGTGAGCCTGCGCCCCTGACCGGGCCCCGGGACCCACTGCGCCGGTTCCGGGGCCCTGCCCTGTTCACGTGGGTGCCGCCCGATCACGTGCGTACCGAGTGATGGATACGTACGCACATGCGCACGCCTGCTGAGGTCGGCCGCGTGCCGCCTGAGCGCCGCGGCCAGCCCCTCTCCCTCCCGCCGCCGTTACTCGCCCTTCTGCTGCGCCGCCGCATCGATCGCGGCCAGCGAGCGGCGCACCTGGTTGCGGTCCGTCGTGTACCAGAAGTCCGGCAGAGACGCCCGCAGATAGCTGCCGTACCGCGCGGTGGCCAGGCGCGGGTCGAGGATGGCCACCACACCGCGGTCGCCCGACGCGCGCACGAGACGGCCCGCGCCCTGCGCCATCAGGAGCGCCGCGTGCGTCGCCGCGACCGCCATGAAGCCGTTGCCGCCCGCGTCGTCCACGGCCTTCTGGCGGGCGCTCATCAGCGGGTCGTCGGGGCGCGGGAACGGAATCTTGTCCATGATCACCAGCTGGCAGCTGGCGCCCGGCACATCGACGCCCTGCCACAGCGACAGCGTGCCGAACAGACAGGTCTTCGGGTCGGCCGCGAAACCCTTGATCAACTCGCCCAGGGTCTCCTCGCCCTGCAGCAGGATCGGCATGTCCAGCCGGCCCCGCAGCTCCTCGGCCGCGGACTGCGCCGCCCGCATCGAGGAGAAGAGGCCGAGCGTGCGCCCGCCCGCCGCCTCGATCAGCTCGGCGAGCTCGTCCAGCATGTCGCCGCGCGTACCCTCGCGCGCCGGGCGGGCCAGGTGCTGCGCGACGTACAAGATCCCCTGCTTGCGGTAGTCGAAGGGGGAACCGACGTCGATCCCCTTCCAGGCCGGGGTGTCCTCGGACTTGGTGCCCTCCGGGGCGAGGCCGAGCGAGGCCCCCACGCCGTTGAAATCGCCGCCCAGCTTGAGCGTGGCGGACGTGAGGATCACGGAGCGGTCCGTGAAGAGCTTCTCGCGCAGCAGCCCCGAGACGGACATGGGAGCCACCCGAAGGGAGGCGCCGAAGCGGTCGTGGCGCTCGTACCAGACGACGTCGTACTCGGAGCCGTTCGTGATGCGCTCCGCCACGTCGTGGATGGTCTCCACGGACGCCAGGGCCTGCTTGCGGACCGCGTCCTCGTCCTGGACCGACTTGTCGCGCGTGGAACCGAGCGCCGAGATGACCGTGCGGGCTGCGTCACGGAGGGCCATCAGCGCGTAGCCGAGGTCCTCGGGGATCTCCTCCAGGCGGCCGGGCAGGGCCAGCTCCATCAGCCGCTCGAAGCCCTCAGCGGCGGTCTGGAGCTGATCCGCCGCCTTCTCGTTGACCAGCTTCGCCGCGCGGCGCACCGCGCGGTTGACCTGGCCCGGAGTGAGCTCCCCCGTGGCGACGCCGGTGACGCGGGAGACCAGCTCGTGGGCCTCGTCCACGATCAGCACCTCGTGCTGCGGGAGCACCGGCGCGCCTTCGATGGCGTCGATCGCGAGCAGTGCGTGGTTGGTGACCACGACCTCGGAGAGCTTGGCGCGCTCGCGGGCCGCCTCGGCGAAGCACTCCTGGCCGTACGCGCACCTGGTGGCGCCCAGGCACTCCCTGGAGGAGACGGACACCTGGGCCCAGGCGCGGTCGGAGACCCCGGGGGTGAGGTCGTCGCGGTCACCGGTCTCCGTCTCGTCCGCCCAGTCCCGCAGGCGCAGCAGGTCCCGGCCGAGCTTGCTGGTCGGCGCGGCCGCCTCGAACTGGTCGAAGAGGCCCTCTTCCTCGTCCTGCGGCACGCCTTCGTGGAGGCGGTGCAGACACAGATAGTTCGACCGGCCCTTGAGCATGGCGAACTCGGGGCGGCGGCGCAGCAGCGGGTGCAGCGAGTCCACCGTGCGCGGCAGGTCTCGCTCCACCAGCTGCCGCTGGAGCGCGAGGGTGGCCGTCGCCACGACGACACGCTCCCCGTGCGCCAGCGCGGGCACCAGATAGCCGAGGGATTTACCCGTGCCGGTGCCGGCCTGGACCAGCAGGTGGGAACCGTCGTCGATCGCCTCGGCGACGGTCTCGGCCATGGTCACCTGGCCAGGGCGCTCCGTGCCGCCGACGGCGGTGACGGCGGCGTGCAGGAGCTCGGGAAGAGAGGGCTTCGTCATAGCCCGACCACCCTACGGTGCCCCACTGACAACGCCGCGATCAATGCTCGTGGAGGGGGTTGGGCACGGTCCCGTGGACGGCGGCGTGCGGGCGCTCCGCGCGGTCGCGGTAGCCGTCGAGGTGGAGCCTGTTGCGGTTGAGACACAGCCGGTCGATACGCGGTGTGAGCAGGTCGAACATCTCGTACCGCTCCGTGAGCTCCGGGGCCCGGGCCTGGTGGCGCAGGATCTCGGCACGCACCAGGGACCAGAATGCGGACTCGGGGACGCCGAGCTGCTCCTCGCACAGAGGCGCCAGGTAGCGGAAGACTCCGACGAAGAGCCCCGCGTGGATGAACTGCGTGAGGAAGGCCGGCGGCTCGGTGAGCAGGATGTCGCGTACCTCGTCGGGCATGGAGCCGTGCTCCGGCACGGGCTCGGCGCTGACGTTGACGTCGTCGACGAAGTCCTTCATCGCGAGCCGCGTCGGCACGTCCTTGTCGTCGAAGACGACGATGGCGTTCTCCCCGTGGGGCGAGAAGACGGTGCCGTACCGGTAGAGGAACTGCAGGAGGGGCGGCAGCAGCGCCGCGAACAAATGGCTCAGCCATGTGGTGGGTGTGAGGCCTGAGCGCCCGACGAGCTCCGCGACGAAAGCACGCCCCTCCGGGTCGGTGTGCAGGAGGCACGCGAGCGTGCGGGCGCGCTCCCCGGGGGCGAGATAGCGGGTGATCGGCTCGCGCCAGATGGAGCCGAGCAACTCCTTGTACTGGTAGGGCACTTCCGGCAAGGAGTCGTACACGGGGTGCTCGACGGCCACGGATGCGACCTCTCCTAGGAGGATCACCCGACACTCGTCGCGCAGGAAGGGGTCCCCGTCGCGCAGAGCGTGCACCCAGGAGGTGACGGCCGGGGCCGTGAGCGTGCGCTCGGTGGGCAGGCCGCGCCACACCAGGGTGTTCAGGACCGACAGCGGCAGCTTGACGGTGTGCCGGTCCGGACGCGTGGTGTTCAGGAACGTACGGATGGACTGCTGGGGCAGGCGCAAGTCACCGTCGGAGGGCAACGGAACGATCTTTCCGGCGGCCACGGAGGGGGCGAACAGCGGCAGCACGACGTCGTCCCACTGCCAGGGGTGCACGGGCAGATACAGGTACTCCTGCGGATCGACGCCCCGCGCGCGGAGTACGGCGGCATAGGACTCCCGGACGGCGGGGGCGAGTTCGCGGGCGTACAGCCGGTCGGCACTGTCCAGACCGGTCACGCCGCGGTAGGTGGCCAGGCTCGTGTGGACGGCGATCCAGGGGATGGCCGTGCTGGTGCGGGCCTCGGGCGCCCAGCACTGCGCGTCGCTCGCGGAGAAGCCGATGCGGCCTTTGTTGAGGACGAGCCAGGGGTGGCCCGTCTGGTGTCCTTCGAGTTCCGCGTACCCGAGGTCGGCGAGCTCGGCGGTGGTGAGGGCACCGTGGTCCAGGCGCGTGTCGGCGCTGAGAGTGACGGTCAGCTCGCGGATGAGGTGCCCGAGCGTGGCGCCGTCGAGGCCCAGGGTGCGGCGCGCGGCCGCCAGGAACCACAGGGGGTCGGTCAGCGGCCGTGCGGCGCTGGCGCCTTCGGCGAGGGTGAGGCTGGCCGGGTCCACGCGCCAGCCGTCGTACGCGCCACGGCGTGCGCGGAAGGTGAGGCAGGGGCGGGGCCCGTCGCCCTCGGCAGGGGCGTCGAGGAGGAGGCGATAGTCGGCCGCGCCGCCGTCCTCCTGCCCTGTCCGCTCCTCCGGGACGGGCTGGATGATCTCTTCGTACGCGAACTCGCCGACGATCTTGGCGAGTAGCCGTCGACCTGCCTGCTCCCAGCGCTCCCCGGTCAGCTCGGGCGGGTTGCAGAGCGCGGCCGGGCCGTGCGGGCTCAGCTGGTCGTGGAATGCCTTGGCGTCGCGATGTTTCTCCACGTCGTTGCGGGGCTGCGGTGTGTTCCGCGTCGGCGGTGCGGCCAGTGTCGGCGCTTGGCTGCGTGGCTGTGTGTCGTGGCGAGGCGGGGTGTCGTGGCGAGGCTGGGTGTCGTGATGGTTCTGCGGGTTGTGGCGGCTCTGCGGGTCGTGGTGATGCTGCGGATCTGCGGGATTCGGCACGGGGACTCCTCGGGGAGGGAACCGGATCGGGTCGAGCGGTGTAACAGAGATGAGTGGCCAGTGAGTGGTCGGGCGAGCAGGTCAGAGGAGGGCGCGCAGGGCCCGGTCGTGGACCATGAGCGCCGCTCGTTTGTCGGGGAGGTCCACCTCAGCGGCGAAGCGGAAGCCCGCGCTGAGAAATGCGGAGACGGAGGGGGTGTTGCGCAGGTCTGGTTCAGCTACGACGCGTGCGCAGGTGGGGCGGTGGTCGAGTACCAGATCGGCGACGGCTCTCAGCAAGGTGGTGCCGAGTCCTCGGCCGCGGTCGGCGACACCGCCGATGAGGAGGTGAAGTCCGGTGTCGTGCGGGCGCGCCGGGTAATGGCGGGCCAGTGGGTCGAGGTCGGCGCGGTAGATCTCCCAGTAGCTCATGGGCATGCCGTCGAGGACGCCGAGGCAGGGGACGCTGCGGCCGTCTCCGTCGAGTTGAGGGCGCAGGTGGGCCTCGGTCACGGATGGGGGCCCCGCCAGCTCCCAGAACGCGGCCACGGCGGGGTCGTTCATCCACCGGCTGATGAGCTGCAGGTCGCGTTCGAGGCGGACGGGGACGAGCCGGAACACGCCCGCCTCGGTCACGGCCGGGTCCCAGGCGGCCACGTGGTCGAGCAGGTCCCCCCGCGCCACGTCCGTCGTGCCGTCCGCCGCCGTGCCCGCGCCGTCGCTTCCGCCGACGGCCGCCGCGGGATCCGGGTGCCCGCCGCTCTCGGCGATCAGCGCGATGAGCTCGTCGGGAAGTCGCAGGTCCAGGGTGTCTTCACAGTCCGTGGCACCTGCGATGGTGGGCTCGGTTCCGGCGGCGGTGCTCGCGTCGGTGCTTGCGTCGGTGGGAGGCACGGCGTCGTTCCTCTCGGCAGGGGACGGGTTCAGCAGGGGTGGGGCATGGGCCTCGGAAAGGGGGTCAGGGACAGAGGGTCAGGGACAGAGGGTCAGGGACAGGGGAATCGGCGGGAGTTCAGGCGCGGAGGGGGTTGGCGATGGTGACGTAGACGGACTGGGTGTCGACCGGACCGACGAGTTCGTCGAGGCCGTGCAGGCGGGTCAGCAGGTTGGCCTTGCAGCGCAGCACCGGTGAGTCGAGCAGCCGGGAGGGCAGGGGCGTGCGCAGTCGGCCGGGCCCCGACGCGACATCGGCGAGGAATCGGCGGAACGCGGCCAGCAACAGCCTTTCGTCGGCGAGGCGTTGGGCGCCGAAGGCTCCGATGAGGCCGAGGACGTTGTTGATGCCGAGGTAGTAGGCGAAGCGCTCGTCGGTCACCGGGTCGGAGACGAAGGTGTCGCTGTGCTGCCCGATGCCGGGGAGTCTCTTGTCGAGTTCGGCGCGGCGGGACTCGCGGAAGTAGTAGCCCTGGTTGTCGCGGTAGCGGCCGCCCTTCGGCCAGCCGTCGGGGTCGAGCAGCAGCACGGTGTTCTGCTGGTGCGCTTCCAGGGCGACGCCTGCCTCGCTGTCGAGCCAGAGCACGGGGCGTACGACGCTTTCGAGGTACCGCAGGAACCACTCCGCGGCGACGGCTCCGCGAGGGCGGCCCGTGCGGCCGGCGAGGCGGGTGATGATCCCGGCGAGCCGTGAGCGCATCGGCGGACGGTCCTGCCCGACGGGCTGGGCAGCCGGCCTGGGCGAGATCAGACCGGCGATGCAGGTGGCGTCGTCGGCGGGGCTGAACGGGTTGTGCCGGATCATGACGTCGAGCCCGGTGACGGGAGCGCCGTCGGCTCCGGTGACGGCGAGCCAGGCCGGGTCCCGGATCACGTCGAACCCGGGGTGGGCGGCCTGCCACTGCTCGGCGAGGCCGCTGCGCAGCAGCCGGTGGACCTCGACGCCGCGGTGGAGTTCCTTGTGGAGGTTCTCTCGACGGGAGTTGGTGATGCGCAGGCCGAGCGACAGCTTCAGCATGGCTGGGGCGCCGGAGCGGTAGAGGGTGCGCACGGAGGAGGTGGGGCACCAGGGTGCGCCGTGAGGACCGAGGTCCTTGAGCAGCCCGGCGTCCAGGAGGGCAGCGGCCTCGGGGCGGTGCCGGAGCTCGCGCATCTGCCATGGATGCACGGGCAGCAGGGCGTGGCCGTCCGGCGTCGCCAGGTCGGGTCCTGCCAGGCGCGAGGTGAGCTGCTCGGCCGAGACGGGGCGGCCGCGCTCGGTCCAGGCCGAGTCGGTGGCCAGGGCGGAGGCGTCGACGGCGAGCCAGTGCAGGGGGAAGGCGCCGCGCAGTTCCGGTGAGTAGAGGCGCGACTCGGTGTCGGAGAGCCCTTCTCGGCTCTTGGGCGTCGGGTGCAGGGGGTGGCCCAGGAGCAGGGACTGTTCGGCGGCCAGGAAGAGGTCGGGGACGTCTTCCGGGTTGTTCCTGCGGTCGGTGATGAAGTCGGCGGTGCGGCGTACGGAGTCGGCGACGCGGGCGACGAGGTCGGCGCCGTCGGTGGGGTCCTGGGGGGCGGCTGACTCCTCAGGTGGCGCTTCTTCGGGGGTGGTTTCCCTGGAGTGCGTGTCGGAGAGAGTCGCGTCGGTGAGAGTCGTGTCCCTGGGGGGTGTGTCGCTGGAGGGTGTGTCGCTGGGGGCCGTGTCCTTGGGGGCCGTCGCTTCGGGTGCCGTTGCCGTCGGTGTGGTCGTGGGTGTGGTCGACGGGACCGGCTCGGTCGCCTCCGGCTCGGGCGTGGCCGACTCCGGGGCATGTGGCGCGGCGGGCCGTGCGGCGGCCGGGGCGGGCGTCTCGGGCTCGTCAGGGGCATCGGCGGTGGCGTCGGCGGCGCGGGCAGCCGTCTCGTGCGGGTCGTCGGCGGTGGCGCGGGCCGGTCGGGGCGAGTCGGGTGCCGCGGCGCGGGCCGTCTCGCGGCTCAGGAGGGCAGCGATGGTGACGGCGTCCGTCGGAGGGGCGGTCCGTGGGCCGTCCTCCAGGTAGGGGAGGCCGAAGCGGTGCCAGCCGGTCGGGGACCAGTAGTCGACGGGGACAAGGAGGGCGGTGGCACTGGCGTCGAGGGGGATGCGGAGGGCGCCGTGGTCGGGTGGGGCGATGTCGTTCTCCCGTACCCAGCAGCGCAGCAGGTTCTCGACAGCGGCGACCTGCGCGGCGGTGTGCGGGTCAGGGTGGTCGAGGAGGTCGGCGCTGCTGGGGCGCGGACGCTCGCCTTCCTGGCTCCTGCCCTTCTGCCGGGGGACGGTGTCGGACTCCGCAGCCGGCGGGGACTGCGTGCCGCAGGCGCCTGACGGGTGTGGTTCGGGACGACCGTCGGATGCGGGGGTGGAGTTCAAGAGTGCTTCCTTGAGGGGTGTTCGGGCTCCGTAGGGCGACGGGCAGGGGCCGATGGCGGGCGGGACGAGTGCGGAGTGCGGTGTTGCGGTGCCGCCGGGACAGTGCGTGCCCGTGGAGGTCATCGGTCGAGGGACGTGGTGGACGGGATGGTGGACGGAAGGGGGCTATCGGTGGTGGGAGCGGGTGGCCGCGGTGAGGGCGTCGGCGAGGCGGTCGAGGACCGCGGTCGCCTGTTCGTCGGTGATCGTGAGCGGAGGAAGGAGCCGTACGACGCTGGAGTGCCGTCCGCCGAGTTCGACGATGAGTCCGCGGCGCAGGCACTCGCGCTGAACGGCGGCGGCGAGGTCGGGCGCAGGTGGGTGCGGGCGGGTGTCCGGCAGGTCGTGCGGGTGCTGGCGTGGGCTCTGGTGCGCGTCCGGGTGTGGGCCGGGCGCGGGGTCGCCGGAGCATCCGGCGACCCCGGAATGGGAGGCTCCGCTGGGCTCGGCGGAGCGGGTGGCGGGCACCGTGCGTGCCGGGGTGGTGGGGGTGTCGTACGCCGCGACGTCCGGGGCGGCATGGGGCGGCCAGTCCGACGCCGAAGCCGGGACCTGGGCCGAGTCCGACGCCGAGTCCGACGCAGACGCGGACGCCGACGCCAGGGATGCGTATCGAGAAGAATCAGCCCGATGCCCCAACTCATCACCCCTTGCCACCCTTTGCCCGCCCTCCGGGTCGACCAGTTCGATGCCGAGCATCAGGCCGCGGCCTCGGACCTCGCCCACGCAGGGGTGGGCGGAGGCCAGGGAGCGCAGCCCGGTGAGCATGCGGGTGCCGAGGGTGGCGGCACGGTCGGCGAGGCGGTTCTCGCGTACGTACGAGAGAGTGGCCGCGCCCGCGGCCATGGCGAGCTGGTTGCCGCGGAAGGTGCCGGCATGGGCGCCGGGCGGCCAGACGTCGAGGTCGTCGCGGTACACCACGACCGCGAGCGGGAGGCTGCCGCCGATGGCCTTGGACAGGACGAGGACGTCGGGCACGATGCCGCTGTGCTCGACGGCCCAGAAGGCACCGGTGCGCCCGACCCCGGTCTGCACCTCGTCCGCGATGAGCGGGATGCCCCGGGACGCGGTGATGTCGCGCATCCGGCACAGCCAGGCGTCGGGGGCGGGGAACACGCCGCCCTCCCCCTGCACCGGCTCGAGGATCATCCCGGCGGGCATGGGCACACCGGACTTCTCGTCGTCGAGGAGGGACTCGGTCCAGCGGGCCGAGAGTTCGGCTCCGCGCGTGCCGCCGACACCGAAGGGGCAGCGGTAGTCCTGCGGATAGGGCAGGCGCGCCACCCGTACATCCCGTGCGCCGCCGGATGCTTCGAGCGCCCCCGCGGTCATGCCGTGATACGCGCCCGTGAAGGCGAGCAGCCCTTGGCGCCCGGTGGCGGTGCGCACCAGCTTCAGCGCGGCCTCCACCGCGTCCGTGCCCGCGGGGCCGCAGAACTGGACGCGCGCGTGGTCGGCGAAGCTCGGCGGCAGCGTGCGGAAGAGCTCGGTGGTGAAGGCATCCTTGACCGGAGTGGCCAGGTCGAGGACGTGCAGCGGCGCTCCGGAGTCGAGGACCGCACGGATGGCTTCGAGCACGACGGGGTGGTTGTGCCCGAGCGCGAGGGTGCCGGCGCCGGACAGGCAGTCGAGGTAGCGCTGCCCGTCGGCGCCCTCGATCGTCATCCCGCGCGCGCGGACCGGCACGATCGGCAGGGCGCGCGCATAGGTGCGCGCGGCCGACTCGCGCGCCGACTGGCGGCGCAGGATCCCTTCGTGCGCCGCGGACACCACCGCGGGGGCAGGCTCGGTCACGGCCACGGCTGTCGGTCCTCCCGCTGGGACTTGGCAGGGCCCCGCCGCATCCGACCGGGCGCGACGGGCGAGTTGGCGCGGGGGCTGAACGCGAGCCGCGTGTCCCCCGTACGTACCAACGACGGCGAGAGCGGGGGATCACGGGTCGGCCGAAGATCCTTGCCGTGACGGAACCGTTGCCGTTCCGTGGGCCGTCCCCCACGGCACCGGCATAGTGTGGGGTGCCGTTCATCTGCACCAAGGTGGTCTGCACCAAGGTGTTCAGCACCCCTGAGCACCGACAGCTGCGGCGCCGTACGAGAGGCGCACGACAGCGCGATGTCCGGCACTTTGGAACGATTCGAGGCCCAGGGGGATTCTCACCATGCGACCCATACGCCCGCTTTTCACCGCTCGTCGACGGCGGAGCGCGCGCGGCAGAACCTCCCCCGTGGCGGCCGCTGTCGCGCTCGGCGCGGCGCTCGTTCTCACCGCGACGGCCTGTGGCCCCGGCGACGACAGCAAGGACGACTCGTCCGCCGGACAGCCGGGCGGCGACAACGACGGCAAGTTCAAGCTTCCGGGCGACATCGAGGACCGGCTCAAGGAGCACGGCATCGACATCGACAAGTGGAAGGACGGCGCCTGGCGGAACTGGGACAAGGACGACTGGCTGCGCGAGGCGGGCGACTTCGTCAACCCGATCATCGAGGGCCTGTGGGACCCGGACCGCATGCGGGACGCGGACAAGAACCCGGACCGCGGTGTCGACGACAACGACATCTCCGGTGACCAGGGCGTGACGGACCCGACTCCGGAGCCCGTCGAGGCCGCGGCCGTGAAGACGCCGTACCACGGCCAGGTTCCGGCGGCGGGCAAGCTCTTCTTCGACGGCCCCGAGGGCTCGATGGTCTGCTCGGCGACGGTCGTCAAGGACCCGAAGAACCCGGGCAAGTCCAACATGGTGTGGACCGCGGGCCACTGCGTGCACGCGGGCGCCAAGGGCGGCTGGTACCGGAACATCGCCTTCGTGCCGTCGTACAACGACAGCGGCAAGCCCACCGCGGAGCTGGAGGGCGCGCCGAAGGAGCAGGTCGCTCCGTACGGCGTCTGGTGGGGCGACTGGGCCCAGACCTCGGACCAGTGGATCGAGCAGGGCGGCCCGACCGGCGGCAAGGGCGCTCCGTACGACTTCGCGGTGATCCATGTGACGCCGGAGAAGGGCAGCAAGGCCAAGTCCCTCGAGGAGACGGTCGGCGCGGCGCTCCCGGTGGACTTCAACGCCCCCGCCGTGCCGGAGATCAAGGACATGACGGCGACCGGCTACCCGGCGGCGGCGCCGTTCGACGGCCAGAAGCAGTTCCAGTGCGCGGACAAGCCGGGCCGGCTCTCGCTCAGCAAGCCCGACCCGACGATGTACCGCATCGGCTGCACCATGACCGGTGGTTCGTCCGGTGGCGGCTGGGTCGCCGCGGGCCAGGACGGCAAGCCGGCGCTGGTGTCCAACACTTCGATCGGCCCGGTGACGGCTGGGTGGCTCGCGGGCCCGCGCCTGGGTGACGAGGCCAAGGGCATCTACGACGCGGTGAGCAAGAAGTTCGCGGGTCGATAGCTCGCGACGGGTTGTGTCCGCTCCGCGTGCGGGGCGGACACAACCGGTCACGCGTGCGCATGCCATAGGTGCACACGCGAAGGCGAGGTCGTCGAAACCTTCACGACCCCGCCCCTGTTCGTCCTCAACTCCACAGGCATAGTGGGATGTCACGTCGGCCGGGGTGGCGGACGCCACGCCCGCACCTGACACGCACATGGCAAATACACGTTCCTACGGGGGTTACAGCTCCATGCGTTCCATTCGTGCGCCCTTCGGGCGCGGCAGCGGCCGTCGCGCCGCGCTCGCCGCCACCGGACTCGCGGCGGCCCTGGCGCTCACCGCCACGGCCTGCGGGCCGAGCGACGACAACGCGAGCGACAAGCCGGACGCCACCACGTCACAGGGCGCGGACAAGGGCTCCGACTCGGGTTCCGGCCTGCCGGGCGATCTCGCCGACCGGCTCAAGGAGCACGGCATCGACCCGGACAAGTGGAAGAACGGCGCCTGGAAGAACTGGAACAAGGACGACTGGCTCCGCGAGGCCAAGGACTTCGTCAACCCGGTCATCGACGGCCTCTGGAAGCCCGAGCGCATGCGCAAGGCCAAGGACCCGAACAAGACGATCGCGGCGAAGGACGCGGCCGCCGACCAGGGCGCGACCGACCCCGAGCCGAGCCCGGTCCGGGCCAAGCCGGAGAAGACCCCGTACCACGAGAACGCGGCCCCGGTCGGGAAGATCTTCTTCGACTCCCCCGAGGGCTCGATGGTCTGCTCCGGCACGGTGGTGAAGGACCCGCGCAACCCCGGCAAGTCGAACCTCGTGTGGACCGCGGGTCACTGCGTGCACGCCGGCTCCAAGGGCGGCTGGTACCGGAACATCACCTTCGTGCCCTCGTACAACGACCTGGGCAAGTCCGAGGCCGAGCTGAGCAACGCGGCGCCGCAGGAGATCGCTCCGTACGGCCAGTGGTGGGCGGACTGGGTGTCGACGTCCGGCGAGTGGATCGACCAGGGCGCCGCGTCGGGCGGCGCCGGGGCTCCGTACGACTACGCCGTGATGCACGTGAAGCCCCAGCAGGGCAGCAAGTCCCTGGAGGAGACCGTCGGCAACGCGCTGGATGTCGACTTCTCGACTCCGTCGGCGACGAGCGTGGGCTCCATGGGCGCCTGGGGCTACCCGGCCGCGCCCCCGTTCAACGGCCTCACCATGCACAAGTGCATTGACAAGCCCGGCCGTCTTTCGCTGGACCCGGCGCAGCCGACGATGTACCGCATCGGCTGCACCATGACCGGCGGCTCCTCCGGCGGCGGCTGGTTCCGGGTGGTGGACGGCAAGACCGAGCTGGTCTCCAACACCTCCATCGGCCCGGCCGAGAACACCTGGCTGGCCGGTCCGCAGCTGGGCAGCGGCGCGAAGCAGGTCTTCGACATGATGAGCGAGAAGTACGGGGCTCAGTGACCTGAGCTTCGGAGCCCACACGGCGGAGGCCCCGCCCCCTGAGCAGGGGTC
>NZ_JBHYJH010000063.1:0-49972 GCF_042740445.1 Streptomyces sp. NPDC059003
CCCCTTCTTTCCGGCGCTGCGCGCCTCGTCCTCAAACGCCGGACGGGCTGGATTCAGGTCGTACTTCCCGCCAGGGGGCGAAGGCCGTGGTTCCCCGTGGGAGGAGGGCCGCCAAGTCCGGGCAGTGGCGGAGGATTACCTCGTTCATGCCGCTCTTCTGGACCCAGTCGATGCCCAGGGGGGTGTAGATCTCCGGGCGGAAGTCGACGGTGAGGAAGCGGTCGCTCTGGAGGCGCCTCGTGGCCATCAGGATGAAGATGCGGAACGCCGTGTCGCTGAAGCCGAAGCCGGTCGGGGGGTTCTCGGCGAACAGGCCGACCATGGTGTCGATCTCGTCGACGGAGCTGTAGACGTCCCTCAGGCGGGCCACGGTCTCGGCGTCGCCGGTGAGTTCCTCGAAGTCGCGGATGCGCGGCTTGTGCAGGCCCGCGCGGAAGTCGTTGTAGCGCGGGACGCCACGGCGCCGGGTGCGGACCAGGTCCACGACCGACAGGTCGATGATCTCGCCCTCGCGCTCGAACCGCTGGAGCGCGCGCGGGAAGTTGTGCAGCGTGATCGCCCCGGGGTGCGCGATGCCGAAGGAGTACAGGGTGTTCGCCAGGCCCGTCTTGCGGAGGGCGCCCTCGGCCGCGCCGCCGTGGATGTCGAGGAAGCCGACGGTCTCCAGGCGCTGCCCGAAGTGGTGCTCGCGCAGCTCGAAGTCGTCGGGGATGAGCGGGTGCATGCGGTAGACGGTGACGAAGTCCTCGGTGAGGGAGTACGGGGCGCCGTGGTGGTCGGGCAGGGTCTTCGGGATGCCGGTGAGGGCGTGGGACTCGAAGAGCCACAGGCCCAGCTTGTTGAGCCAGTTGGACGGCGGTCCTTCCCAGTTGGTGCGCAGGCCGATGTCGATGGCCTCGGTGGCGAGGATCGCGGGGGTCCACTCCACGGTGTGGATCTTGGCGATCAGGGCGGAGACGACCAGGCGGGCCGTCTGGTAGACGGACTCCTCGCCCATGGACGGGTAGGCGGCGCGCAGCGCTTCGCAGACCGCGTTGTGCTCGCGGGCGAAGAGGGTGTGCATGACGCTGAGGCCGAGCCACCAGTTGTCGGTGAAGCCGCTGAGCGGCACGCCGTTCTGGCCGGCCGGCAGGTGGCCCTGGTCCAGGCGCAGCTGGGCGCTGCCGTCGGGTGCGCGCAGGGACTTCGCGGTCGTCTCGTCGGCGCCGTACACCTCCGAGCCGTCCCACCAGTGGGACGCGGTGTTGCCGAAGAGGACGGGCGGGCGGTCGGCGGGGACGGGCAGCGGTTCGTTCTCGGCGAAGCGCATGACGTTCTCGGCGGGGCCGCCCGGCGTGTTGTGCCAGGCCATGCCGGCGGGCAGCGGCACCTCGACGGACTTGGTGCCGGCCGGGTAGCGGCGGTGGTTGACCCAGTCGTGGACCTGGAACTGGATCCAGGCGGCGGCGAGCACGTTGAGGGACGTCGCGGGCAGGAAGCTCTCGCGCTGCAGGAGCTGGCGGCTGACCGTGACGGGGTTCGGGGTGTCGAAGAGGTCGGGCCGGTAGACCGGTGCGAGGTTGCGCCCGAAGGCGGCGCCGACGGAGCCCATGGCGGGCGCGGACAGGTCGTTGTACGTCCCGTCGTAGGACCGCGCGCCGCGCAGCCGCTCGTCGGCCGGGAGCGGTACGGGGACGGCCTGGGGCGGCGCCTCGTGCACGTCGGTGTCGATGAGGTTGAAGCGGCGCAGCGCCTTGCGCAGGAAGACCAGGTTGAGCAGGCTCGCCGCCAGGGGCAGGCGGTGCCAGGGCACGGTGCGGTTGAGCAGGTGGAAGGCGGCGCCGACGGGGCCGCTCAGGATCCGGTTGCGCAGCGGCTCCTCGGGCAGGAAGCGCAGGCCCTGGCGGTGCGCCGCGCTCGCTTCGTACGCCGCTTTGCGGGCCCGGTTGAGGTTGCCGAGCGGGCGGAAGTCGTCGGTGGTGTACCAGGGGTTGAAGGCGAGGTCCTCCACGCGTCCGGCGGCCGAGCGGGCCTCGGCGGAGTCGAGGTCCTGGCTCGGCACGGTGAGCCGGGCGACGGGCACGGCGGGGGCGACGGCCTCGCGCCACTCGACGGAGCCGTCCTCGATCGGCGTGCGCGTCTCGTCGACGTACCGCTGGACGCACAGGTCGAACGCGACGTCCGCGGTGGCGAGGCGCAGGGAGAGCTCGCGGTGCAGGTGGTTGGGGTCGCGGCGGTCGGGCCGCGGGGCGGGGGCGGCGCCGCCCGCGGGGCGCAGCAGGTAGCGCACGGGTCCCGCGGCGCCCCACAGCAGGGCGCCGCGGCTGAAGTACGTCTCGCTCGCGAGGCTGGTGACGGTGTGCCGGGTGGCGGCCTGGACGTTGCGCCGCATGCGGTTCGCAGTGGCGAGGCCGACGGCGAGCGGGAGCTTGACGAACAGGCCGAAGGCCCGCTCCAGGGGGCTGCGGGCACCCGCGAGTGCCTTGGCGAAGGCGACGAACTCGGTCGCGTCCTTGGCGTGCGACACCGGCCAGTTGGTGGCGAGCAGGTCGTGGCTCTCCTCCGCGGACACGCCGACGCGCACGGCGATGCCGCGCAGGTCGGGGGCGCCGTCGGCCTGCCGGATGCCGCTTGCGTTGGAGAGCCGTACCGTCGCCGGGTACTCGGCGCCGGGCTGCGCGTAGCCGCAGCGCAGGGCTTCGGGCAGGTCGTCGTGGAAGCGCAGGTGCGCGTTCTCGACGCCGAGGGCGGCCTTGGCGTGCTGGGTGCGCGCGAGGGAACCGGCGCCCGCGGCACGCTTGTTGGCCGCCTGGACCTTCATCAGCTCGCGGGCGAGCCGTTCGAAGACGACGCGCTCGGCTTCCGGGCTGCCGCCCAGATAGCGCTCGTAACTCTGCTCGTACCGGGCTGTGGGTGCGGTGTAGGTCATCGGGCGCTTCCCTTCGCACGAGGACGAGGACGCGTACGTCGGCGGGGGGCGTCGAGGCTACTGGCGGCGGTGGGCCGCCGCAGGGGGCGATCCCGCCTATGTACGCGGGGAGCGCGGGGTCGAACTGGCGCGCGGGCCCGGGTGTTCGGGCCCGTCAGGGGCTCGGGCGGGTCGCGTCTGGCCTGGGCCAGGCGTCCCTCGCGGGTCCCCGGTCCCAGGAACCCCACCAGGTGCCCGCCCGGCGGTGGCCGGGTCGCGGCGGTCGTTGGAGCACGGCGGTCGTCGGCGGGGCGCGGCGGCGGTCGGCGGGGCGCGGCGGCAGTTGGTCGGCGTCGGACGCGGTCAGGCGCCGTCAGTCGATGAAGTCGCCGTCCACGTACACCCAGGCGCCGTCGACGCGTTCGAAGCGGCTGCGCTCGTGCAGCGCGTCCGGGCGGCCCCCGTCGGTGTAGCGGGCGCGGAAGGTGACGGTGCCGGTGCTGTGGAACGCCGTGCCGTCGGTGGTGTCCTCGATGTCCAGGCCGGTCCAGCGCAGCGCCGGGTCGAAGGCGACGCGCGGCGGGCGGGTCCGGGGGTGCCAGGTGCGCAGCAGGTACGCCTCGTCCCGTACGGCGAAGGCGCTGTAGCGGGAGCGCATCAGCTCCTCCGGTGTCGCGGCGGCGGCCTCGCTCCGGTGCAGCCTTCCGCAGCACTGGTCGTACGGCAGGGCGTGGCCGCAGGGGCAGGGTTCGGGGCGTGTGGTGCGTGGGGACATGCGGGCCATTGTCTCCGACGCTCCCCCGGCGCGCCCCCGGCCCCGGCGTGTCCTGCCCTGCTCCGCCCCGCCCCTCCCCGGCCTACGGCGCCAGGATGTCCAGCTCCTTCAGCGCGCCCTCGGCGATCTCGCGGGTCAGGGCCTCCGCGCGGGCCGCGTCGCCCTCACGGACCGCCTCGGCCACCCGCACGTGCAGCGTCACGGCCGCCGGGTCCGGGTCCTCGAACATCACGTCGTGGTGCGTGCGGCCGGTGAGGACCTCGGCCACCACGTCGCCGAGCCGCGCGAACATCTCGTTGCCGGAGGCGTTCAGGACGGTGCGGTGGAAGGCGATGTCATGCACGAGGTAGCCCTCGAGCTGGCGGCCCCGTGAGGTGGCGACCATGCCGAGCGCGCACTCCGTGAGGGCGGCGCACTGCTCCGCGCTGGCGTGGCGCGCGGCGAGGCCCGCGGCGGCCGGCTCGATGGCCGAGCGCAGCACGGTCAGGGAGCGCAGCTGGCGCGGGCGGTCGGTGCCCGCGAGGCGCCAGCGGATGACCTGCGGGTCGTAGACGTTCCACTCCTCGGTGGGCCGCACGGTCACGCCGACGCGGCGCCGGGACGCGACCAGGTGCATGGACTCCAGGACGCGCACCGCCTCGCGCATCACCGAGCGTGACACCTCGAAGCGCTGAGCGAGCTCGTCGGTGCGCAACACGCTGCCCGGTGGGTACTCGCCCGCGGTGATGGCGGGCCCGAGGCTGTCCAGTACGCGGGCGTGAAGGCCTCGGGCCTGTGCGGTCATGGGGTCAGCGTACGAGGGGGCACCCTCACCCAAAAAGTCAGACTTTTAAGTCACAGGGTCTTGAATTCGTCTGACCTTATGGGTTTCAGTGACGTGAACGTCGAAGAAGACGAAGAGGACAGCGAGGCAGCAGCAGCGATGAGCACCCCCCACGTCGTCGTAGTGATGGGCGTCGCAGGTACCGGCAAGACCACGGTCGGCGCCCTGCTCGCCGAGCGGCTCGGCGTCCCGTACGCCGAGGGCGACGGCTTCCACCCCGAGGCGAACATCGCGAAGATGTCGGCGGGCACGCCGCTCACCGACGACGACCGGTGGCCCTGGCTCGACGCCATCGGCCGCTGGGCGCACGGCCGGGCCGGGCTCGGCGGTGTGGTCAGCTGCTCGGCGCTGAAGCGGAGCTATCGCGACCGGTTGCTCGCCGCGGCCCCCGGCCTGCTCTTCGTCCATCTCACCGGCGACCGCGAGCTCATCGAGGACCGGATGGCGCACCGCACGGGCCACTTCATGCCGACCGCGCTCCTCGACTCGCAGTTCCGCACGCTCCAGCCACTCGGCCCTGACGAGCCGGGCGTCGCCGTGGACGTCTCGGGCAGCCCCGAGGAGATCACGGAGCGGGCGGCGGCGGCCCTGGCCGAGCTCGTCGGCCGACAGCCGGTCTGACCCGACCCGTCCACGTACGCATCCGTATACGCACCCACACGCACGCCTCACGCCCCCGTACACGCACAAGGAACCACCGTGACCAGTCTCAGCGTCGAGATGCTGGCAGCGGACCCCGTCGAACCGATCACCTCGGCGGGCCATGCCCAGCTCGGGATCGCCGTCCTCGCGGGCATCGCCGTCATCGTCCTGCTCATCACCAAGTTCAAGGTCCATGCCTTCCTGGCCCTGACCATCGGCTCGCTGGCGCTCGGCGCCTTCGCCGGTGCGCCGCTCGACAAGGCGATCAGCAGCTTCACCACCGGGCTCGGCTCCACCGTCGCGGGTGTGGGCGTCCTCATCGCGCTCGGCGCGATCCTCGGCAAGCTCCTCGCGGACTCCGGCGGCGCGGATCAGATCGTGGACACGATCCTGGCGAAGGCGGGCGGGCGCGCCATGCCGTGGGCGATGGTGCTCATCGCCTCGGTGATCGGGCTTCCGCTGTTCTTCGAGGTCGGGATCGTGCTGCTCATCCCGGTCGTCCTGATGGTGGCCAAGCGCGGCAACTACTCGCTGATGCGCATCGGCATCCCCGCCCTCGCCGGGCTCTCCGTGATGCACGGGCTCATCCCGCCGCACCCCGGCCCGCTCGTCGCGATCGACGCGGTGCACGCCAACCTCGGCGTGACCCTCGCGCTCGGCGTCCTCGTCGCGGTCCCCACCGTGATCGTCGCGGGGCCCCTGTTCTCCAAGGTCGCCGCGCGATGGGTGGACGTGGCGCCGCCGGAGAGGATGATTCCGCAGCGCGCGTCCGAGGAGCTCGAGAAGCGGCCGGGGTTCGGTGCGACCGTCGCCACCGTGCTCCTGCCGGTGGTCCTGATGCTCGCCAAGGCCCTCGTCGACATCGTCGTCGACGACCCCGAAGCGGGGGTGCAGCGGGTCTTCGACGTCATCGGGTCGCCGCTGATCGCGCTGCTCGCCGCGGTGCTCGTGGGCATGTTCACGCTCGGGCGGGCGGCTGGGTTCACGAAGGAACGGCTCTCCACGACCGTCGAGAAGTCCCTCGCGCCGATCGCGGGCGTTCTGATGATCGTCGGGGCGGGCGGCGGCTTCAAGCAGACGCTCATCGACGTCGGCGTGGGTCAGATGATCCTGGACTTCTCCGAGGACTGGTCCATTCCCGCGCTGCTGCTCGCCTGGCTGATCGCCGTCGCGATCCGGCTCGCCACCGGGTCCGCGACGGTCGCGACGATTTCCGCGGCAGGGCTTGTCGCGCCGCTCGCCGCCGACATGTCGACGGCGCACACGGCGCTTCTTGTGCTGGCGATCGGGGCCGGGTCGCTGTTCTTCAGCCATGTGAACGATGCCGGGTTCTGGCTGGTGAAGGAGTACTTCGGGCTTGACGTGGGGCAGACGGTCAAGACGTGGTCGGTGATGGAGACGATCATCTCTGTGGTGGCTGGTGGGTTGGTGCTGTTGCTGTCGCTGGTGATTTAGCCCCCACCCCGCCCCTTCCCGAAACCGGGGCTCCGCCCCGGGCCCCGGTTCGGATGGGGCTTCGCCCCTTTCCCCCTTTTGGCGCTTCGCGCCTCGTCCTCAAACGCCGGACGGGCTAGACGCTCCCGCCGCCTTCTCCAGTTGGAAGGCCTCGTTGCCCAGGCCGATCCTCGCGTGGGCCTCCGGCCTGCGGGTGCGCAGGAGGGTGCCGTGGGCGAGGCCCACGGCCGCCGCTGCGGCGATGATGCCCGGGAGGAGCCAGCTCAGGGGAGAGTCGGGGCCCGCGGCCACCAGGACGTCGAAGTCCTTGACCGTGTAGCCCGCGATGGTGAGGAGCGCCGCCGCGGCCAGGGCCGACGCGATGATGCGCCACAGCTGGGCGCGCGCGGCGCCGCGGCGGACGAAGAAGACGATCACGGCGACGGACGCGGTGGCCATGAGCAGCAGGACGCCGAGCGCGCCGACGTTGCCGAGCCAGGTGAACAGGTGCAGGACCGGCGCGGTGGGGTCGCCCGCGGGCTTGTCGTCGGTGACCGCGAAGGCCACGACCACGACGGCGGCCACCACGGTCTGCAGCAGGGAGCCGGTGCCGGGCGCGCCGCTCGCGCCGGTGGTGCGGCCGAACGCTGCGGGCAGCAGCCCCTCGCGGCCCATGGCGAAGGCGTACCGCGCGACGACGTTGTGGAAGCTGAGGACCGCCGCGAACATGCCCGTGACGAAGAGGACGTGGAGCACGTCGGTGAAGGTGCCGCCGAGCCGGGACTCGGTGAGGCCGAACAGCAGGCCCGCGCTCTGCTTCCGCGCGGCGGGGACGATGCCGCCGGGCCCGGCGGCGACGGTGAGCGCCCAGGAGCTGAGCGCGAAGAAGACGGCCACGAATCCGACGGCGAAGAACATCACGCGTGCCACGACGACTTGGGGACGGCTCGTCTCCTCCGCGTACACGGGCGCCTGCTCGAAGCCGGTGAACGCGGCTATGCAGAAGCACAGCGAGGTGGCGACGCCCGCGCCGGTGAGCGTGTCCGGGTTGAAGGCGTGCAGCGACACGCCCTCGGCGGACGGGTCGGAGATCGCGGCGACGTCGAAGACGACGACGAGCGCGACCTCCACGAGCAGCAGCACGCCGAGCACGCGCGCGTTGAGGTCGATCTTCAGCCAGCCGAGCACGGCGACCAGGGCGACGGTGACGAGCGCCGGGATCCACCAGTCGACGGTGAGGTCGAGGTGCTGGTGCAGCAGGCCCGACACCTCGAAGCCGAGCATGCCGTAGAGACCGGCCTGGAGCGCGCTGTACGCGACGAGCGCCACCGCCGACGCGCCCGCGCCCGCGGTGCCGCCGAGGCCGCGTGAGATGTACGCGTAGAAGGCCCCGGCGTTGTGGACGTGGCGGCTCATCTCCGCGTACCCGAAGCTGAACAGGGCCAGGACGACGCCGAGCGCGAGGAAGAGCAGGGGCTGGCCCACGACGCCCATGACGCCGTAGGTCGTGGGCATGACACCCGCGACGACCATGAGCGGACCGGTGGCGGCGAGCACGGAGAGGAGCAGGCCCGCCGTGCCGAGGCGGCCCGCGCGCAGGGCGCGCTCCTGACCCATGTACGTGCTGATCCGGCCGCCTCCGCCCGGCGCGGGCCTGCCCCGGGTCCCCGTGCCGGCGCGCCCGGCGCGTCCGGCGCCGTGTGCGCTCGTACTCGAACTGCCCGTGCTCGAACTGCCCGTCGCCATGGCGCAGTTGTCCTTTCCGCTGGTCGTGCGTCGTCAGCTGTCGGTCCGTACCGGGGGGTACGTCGTCACGCCGTGCCCAAGGTCGCCGCGCGCGCCGCGAAGTACGCCTCGGCCGGATCGCGGTCCGGGTACGACCAGGGCGCCTCGGTCGCGTACCGGCCGATGCGCTGGAACAGGGCCGCGGCCTCGGCGGTCCTGCCCTCGCAGAACGTGGCGTGCGCGAGGAAGTTCAGGTCGACACAGGCCCGCGGGTGGGCCGCGGCGCCCGCTGTCTCCCACTTCAGCCACCAGTCGAAGGAGGCCTTCATCACCTGCCGGGCGCGGCGGCTCGTCCAGTGCCCGGAGGCGACCGGGTCGCGGCTCTCGCTGCCCGCGGTGGCGAGGACGCGGTAGCGCTCGGCGTGCGCGACGACCGGCAGGACCGCGAGCGGCGAGTGGTCCGGGGCCTGTTCGGCCGCCCAGGACGCGAAGTCGTACACCTCGTGCAGGGGGTCCTGGCCCGCGGCGGGGCGCCGCTCGGCGAGGCGCGCGACCATCAGGTAGTGGGCGTGGTGGTGGTCCGGGTGCCGGTGCCTGACCTCGTCGAAGAGCCGGACGACGTCCTCCTCGTGGCCGAGCGTGCGCTCCAGGAGCAGCAGGGCGAGCCACGGCGTCGGGTCGGCGGGGACGCGCGCCGCGGCCTCGCGGCAGGCGGCGCGGGCCTTCTCGGAGCGCTCCTTGCCGCGCAGCGCGCGGTGCACGGCGGCGTACGCGAGCAGCACGGCCGCGTCGGCGCTCTCCGGTTCCGCGAGCGCCCAGTCGCGGGCCCACGCCGTGGTGGTCGGCTCCCGGGCCAGTACGTCGGCCCGATGGCCCCGGCGGTCCCAGTCCGCGCCGGTGGCGGCGAGCAGTTCCCGCACCTCGGTCCAGCGCCCCTGGGCGAGCGCGGCGCGCGCGGCGCCGAGGTCCGCGTCGTCCAGTGCGGCGTCGAAGGCCTGCGCCGCACGTTTGCGGGAGCGACCGAGGGGCGGAGGTGGAGACACCGCGGGACGTCCTCCCCGTCGCGGTAGGCCAGCATGCGATCACGCACAGCCAACCGGTAGGCAACGCTCCGCGTCAAGGCCCGGGCGCGACGGCACCCCACCCCGCAAACGCCCCGGCTACCCCACGGACTTGGCGGCCGCCCGCCCCGCCGCGCGCCCCGAGAAGAGGCAGCCGCCGAGGAAGGTGCCCTCCAGGGACCGGTAGCCGTGCACTCCGCCGCCGCCGAATCCGGCGGCCTCCCCGGCCGCGTACACGCCGGGGAGCGGGGCGCCGTCCTCCTGGAGCACGCGTGAGGACAGGTCGGTCTCCAGGCCGCCGAGGGTCTTGCGGGTGAGGATGTTCAGGCGTACGGCGACGAGCGGGCCCGCCTTGGGGTCGAGCATGCGGTGCGGGGCGGTGGTCCTGATGAGCCGGTCGCCGAGGAACTTGCGGGCGCTGTGGATCGCCGTGATCTGGAGGTCCTTGGTGAAGGGGTTGACGATCTCGCGGTCGCGGGCGGCGAGGGTGCGGTGCAGCGCGGCCGCGTCGATGAGGGGCTCCTTGGTGAGGGCGTTCATGCCCCGCACCAGCGCGTTCAGGTCCTGCTCCACGACGAAGTCGACGCCGTGGTCCATGAACGCCTTGACGGGTCCCGGCACCTCGGACCGCGCCCGGTCGATGACGCCGCGCACGGACCTGCCGGTCAGGTCAGGATTCTGCTCGGACCCCGACAGCGTGAACTCCCTGCCGATGATGCGCTGGTTGAGCACGAACCACGTGTAGTCGTACCCCGTGCCCATGATGTGGCTGAGCGTGCCGAGCGTGTCGAAGCCTGGGAACAGCGGTACGGGCAGGCGGTTGCCGCGCGCGTCCAGCCACAGCGAGGACGGGCCCGGCAGGATGCGGATGCCGTGCCGCTGCCAGATGGGGTTCCAGTTCTCGATGCCCTCGGTGTAGTGCCACATGCGGTCGCGGTTGATGAGCCGCGCGCCCGCGCGCTCGGCGATGCCCAGCATCAGGCCGTCCACGTGCGCGGGCACCCCGGCGAGCATCTTCGCGGGCGGACTGCCCAGGCGCTTCGGCCAGTTGGCGCGTACGAGGTCGTGGTTGCCGCCGATGCCGCCGGAGGTGACGATCACGGCCTGGGCCCGGAACTCGAAGGACCCGGCGACCTCGCGGCTGCTGGCCTTGCCGCGCTCGGCGCCGGACGGCTCAAGGACCTCGCCGGTCACGGTGTCGACGGCGCCGCCCGTGCGCGCGAGCCCCGTCACCCGGTGCCGGAACTTCAGCTGGACCAGGCCGCGGGCGACCCCCTCGCGCACGCGCCGCTCGAAGGGCGCGACGAGGCCGGGCCCCGTCCCCCACGTGATGTGGAAGCGCGGTACGGAGTTCCCGTGCCCCTGCGCGTCGTAGCCGCCGCGCTCGGCCCAGCCCACCACCGGGAAGAACCGCACGCCCATCCCGTGCAGCCACGGCCGCTTCTCCCCCGCCGCGAAGTCCACGTACGCCTCGGCCCACTTGCGCGGCCAGTGGTCCTCCTCGCGGTCGAAGGCGGCGGTGCCCAGCCAGTCCTGGAGGGCGAGCTCCCGGTGGTCCTTGATCCGCATGCGCCGCTGTTCGGGCGAGTCCACGAAGAAGAGGCCGCCGAACGACCAGTGCGCCTGACCCCCGATCGACTGCTCCGGCTCCTGGTCGACGAGGATCACCCGGCGTCCCGCGTCGACGAGTTCGGCGGTCGCGGTGAGCCCGGCGAGCCCCGCGCCGATCACGATGACGTCCGCGTCGTAGGCCATGGCGGCTCTCCCTCTCGGCTCCGGGTGTTACTCGCGAGTCAGGTCCTGGTCAGATCCTGGAGAGCCGCGTGACGCACGTCAACCGGGCGGTACGGACAACTCGCGCGCCGGGTGGCCGGGGTACCGCTATCGTCGGCCGGGTACCCGCTGCCCGACCGCCCCCCAGTCCCGAGGTTCGTCCCGTGTCGGTCCTGGTCCTCCTCCTCGCCGTCGGCGCGGCCTGCTGTCTCGGCGTCGGCTTCGTCCTCCAGCAGAACGCCGCGCAGCACGCCCCGCTCAGCGACTTCCTCTCGCCGCGCCTGCTGCTCGACCTGATGCGGGTGCCGCGGTGGCTCGGCGGCATAGGGCTCATGGTGTGCGGCATGGCGCTCGGGGCGCTGGCCCTCGGCGAGGGCGAGGTCTCCCTCGTCGAACCGCTGCTCGCCACGAATCTGCTGTTCGCGCTCGTGCTCTCGCGGCAGCAGACCAAGCAGCCGCTCGGCCGCCAGGGCTGGGCCGGGCTCGCGCTGCTCGCGGGCGGCGTCACGGCGTTCATCGTCGCGGGCGAGCCGCGCGGCGGGGCGTCGGTCGCCGACCCGCTGCGGCACTGGCTCATCCTCGGCCTGATGGTGGGCGGCGCGCTGCTGCTCACCGGCTACGCCAAGAAGTCCCGGCTCGGCGCCGGGCCCGCGCTCCTCGGGGTGGCGGCGGGGCTGTTGTACGGGGTCCAGGACGCGCTCACCCGGGTGAGCGGGGAGCTGTACGTGGCGGGCGGGTGGCTGCGGCTGCTCGGCGGGTGGGAGCCGTACGCGGTCCTCGTCCTCGGGGTCGCCGGGCTCGTCCTCGTCCAGAGCGCGTTCGAGACGGCGCCGCTGCGGATGTCGTTGCCTGCGCTGACTGCCGCGCAGCCGCTGGCCGGGATCGCTTGTGGGGTCGGGTTCCTGGGGGACCGGTTGCGCACGGATGCGGTCGCCCTTGCGTGGGAGGCGGTGGGGCTTGCCGGCGTGGTCGCCGGGATCGTGCTGCTCGGGCTGCATCCGGCGATGCCGTCCGGCGCGGTCGCGCCGCCGACGGTGGCCCGGCGCTGACGCCGCGCTCTTCCCCCACCCACCCGCCCTTCCCTGTGACCGCGGCCCCAGCCCCCGCGTCCGCATGGGGCTCCGCCCCTTTCCCCCTTCGTCGCCGCTCCGCGGCTCGTCCTCAAACGCCGGACGGGCTGATTTTCCTGCGACCGTCGGAAGGGGGCGCGCGTACCGTGGAGGTATGGGTGCTGCCGCGGGGGATCCCGCCGATGAGGTTCTGGCCGTCGTCGACGAGTACGACAACGTCGTGGGAGAGGCGCCGCGCGGCGAGGTCTACGCCCAAGGACTGCGGCACCGTTGCGTGTTCATCGAGGCCCGCGACCCCCGAGGTCGCGTCTTCGTGCATCGGCGCACCCCGACCAAGCTGGTCTTCCCCTCCCTGTACGACATGTTCGTCGGCGGCGTCGTCGGCGCGGGCGAGTCCTACGACGACGCGGCCCTGCGCGAGGCGCAGGAGGAGCTGGGGGTGAAGGAACTGCCGCGCCCCACCCCCCTGTTCAAGTTCCTGTTCGACGACGGCGCGGGCCGCACCTGGTGGTCGTACCTCTACGAGGTGCGGGTCACGGCCCCGGTGGACCCCCAGGTGGAGGAGGTCGCCTGGCACGGCTTCGTCACGGACGAGGAGCTGAGGCGGCGCGTGGCGGAGTGGGAGTGGGTCCCGGACGGCCTGGACGCGTACCACCGCCTGCGGGCGTTCCGCGCCGGCGACGAGGGCGGGCGCCCGCCCCGGGTGTGAGGCACCTCCGCGTGAGGCACAGCCGTGTGAGGCACAGCCGTGTGAGGCACATCCGTACGACCGGTGCCTAAGGTGCGACGGTGAGCACTTTCGTACGCAGCCTGCGCCTGTGGTTCGCCCCCGACCGCGTCCGGGCGGAGGGCGAGACGCCCGACTACCGCTTCTCGCTGGCCAACGAGCGCACCTTCCTGGCCTGGCTCCGCACCGCGCTCGCCCTGATCGGCGGCGGGTTCGCCGTGGACCAGTTCCTGCCGGACCTGCGCTGGGGCGTGCGCGTGGGCCTCGCGCTCGCGCTGCTCGCCTCCGGTGTGCTGTGCGCGCTGCGCGCCGTGAACCACTGGGTGCGCTGCGAGCGGGCGATGCGGCGGGGCGAGGACCTGCCCGCGACGCGGTTCCCCGCGCTGCTCGGCGTCGCGGTGGCGGTCGTCGCGGTGGCGATGGTGGTGGTCGTCCTGTTCGGGTGGGAGGGGTGACGGGCCGGGCGGCGGCGGCCGGGGATCCGGGGCCTCACCGGGATCCGGGGCTCCAGCCGGAGCGTACGCGGCTCGCGTGGCGGCGTACGACGCTCTCGTGCACGGTCGCCGCGGTGCTCGCGGCGCGGACGGCGCTGCACGACGGCCCGACGGCCGTGGGGCTGGTGGCGTGCGCGCTGTGCCTGCTGCTGTGGCTCGGCTTCCTCGCGGTGGCGCACCGCAGGATCACGGCGCTCGCCCTGGTCCGCCCCCACCCGCTCTCCCGGCGCGCCGCGGCGACGACGGTGCTGTGCACGGCGGCGCTCGCGGTGTGTGCGGTGGCGGTGGTGCTGTGAGCGTTCCGCTGGATTGGCGGTTAGACCTGTGCCGTCTCGTCCGTCCAGTCGACCGTGATGACGATCTTGCCTCGGGTGCGGCCCTGCTCCAGGAGGCGGTAGGCCTCTGCCGCCCGCTCCAGGGGGAACGTGTCGGCGACGTGCACGGTGAGCACGTCCCGCTCGGTGAGTTCCGTGAGGCGGCGCAGGTCGTCGGCGTCGGGGCGGACGAAGCAGTAGCGGCCGCCGAGGCCGATCACGGAGCCGTCGGCGATCGAGGCGAGGCGGCCGCCGGGGGCGAGGAGGTCCGCGGAGACCTTGAGGGTGTCGCCGCCGATCGTGTCGAAGGCGGCGTCGACGCCGTCCGGGACGAGGGCGCGGACCCGCTCGGCCAGGCCGTCGCCGTACGTGACGGGCTCGGCGCCGAGCTCCCGCAGGTAGGCGTGGTTGCGCTCGCTGGCGGTGCCGATGACGCGGGCGCCCGCGTGCCGGGCGAGCTGCACGGCGAACGAGCCGACACCGCCCGCCGCGGCGTGCACCAGGACGACGTCGCCGGCCTTGACGTCGAGCGCCTCGTGGACGACCTGGTAGGCGGTGAGCCCGGCGAGCGGCAGGCCCGCGGCCTCCTCGAAGGTCAGGTTGCGCGGCTTGCGGGCGAGGGTGCGCACGGGCGCCGCCACGTACTCGGCGAGGGTGCCGCGCGAGAGGAAGTCCTCGCGTACGTAGCCGATGACCTCGTCGCCGACGGCGAACTCCGGGACGGCGACGCCCGGCTGGACCACGACGCCCGCCACGTCCCAGCCCGGGACGACCGGGAAGACGGTGTCCAGGACGGCGTCGAGGTGCCCGTCGCGGCACTTGAAGTCGACGGGGTTGAGGGCCGCGGCCCGCACCTTCACGAGGACGCTGTCGGGGCCGACCTTGGGGTCGCGGACGTCGCCGTACTCCAGGACCTCGGGTCCGCCGTACGCGCGGTAGCTGATCGCCTTCATGGGGTCGCCTTACGCAGTCAGAGCACTACCGGCAAAGTATGCATAAAGGGAGCAAAAGGGCACCGAGGGCTAGCCTGAGAGGGTCATCCGGCTCACGAGGGTCACCCAGCACACGGAAAGCAACGGGAGGCAGACGCCATGACCACGCTCCACCAGGAACACCCGGTCCACCCGCACACGCACGGCCCGGCCTGCGGCCACGCCGAGGTCCCGCACGGCGACCACGTCGACTACGCGCACGACGGCCACCTCCACCGCGCCCACGACGGCCACTACGACGAGTGCGAGACGGGCGAGCACGTCGCCCACGACGGGCACGAGCACCGGCACGGCGAGGACTGCGGGCACGCCGCCGTGCCCCACGGGGACCACGTGGACTACGTTCACGACGGGCACCGGCACGCGGAGCACGATGGGCACTGGGACGACCACTGACGCCGTAGCCGCGGCCCGGCGGCGGCCGCCGCGATCCTGATCACGTTCGAGCGCCCCCTCTGGACGACATACCGACTGGTCGGCATCATGAACGCCAGCGTACTGTCCGCCAGTTCGACGACCGCTTGCCCATGATCAGGAGCGACCGCCCATGAGCGCAGACCATCCGCCAGGCCTGGACCTCGACCGGCTGCGGGGCCACCTCGACCGCGAACGCCCGGGGCTGCTCGGCCGGGGCCCGCTCACGGCCCGGCTCATCGAAGGGGGCCGGTCGAACCTCACGTACGCCGTGACGGACGGCACCGACCGCTGGGTCGTACGCCGCCCGCCGCTCGGCCACGTCCTGGCCACCGCGCACGACATGAAGCGCGAGCACCGGGTGATCAGCGCGCTGCACCCCACCGACGTGCCGGTGCCGCGCCCGCTGCTCCTGTGCGAGGACGACGCGGTGCTCGGCGCGCCGTTCTACGTCATGGAGCACATGGACGGCACGCCGTACCGCACGGCGGAGCAGCTCGCTCCGCTCGGGCCCGAGCGCACCCGGAGCGCGGTGCTCGGCCTCGTCGACACGCTCGTGGACCTGCACGCCGTGGACCCGGACGCGGTCGGGCTCGGCGACTTCGGGCGGCCCGACGGCTTCCTCGACCGGCAGCTGCGGCGCTGGGGCAAGCAGCTCGACGCCTCCCGCGGGCGCGACCTCGCCGGGATCGACGAGCTGCACGCGGCGCTCGGCCGCTCGCTGCCCTCCTCGCCCGCGCCCACGGTCGTCCACGGCGACTACCGCCTGGACAACGTGCTGATCGAGTCGGCCGACGGGTCCGACCGCATCACGGCGATCCTCGACTGGGAGATGTCCACGCTCGGCGACCCGCTCACCGACCTGGGCCTGCTCGTGATGTACAGCGTGCGCCTGGAGGTGCCGGACTCCCCCGTCAGCACCACCGCGGGCGCGCCGGGCCACCCCGACCCGGCCGAGCTCGTCGAGCGCTACGCGGCCCGCTCGGGGCGTGACGTGTCGTCCGTCTCCTGGTACACGGCGTTCGCGTGGTTCAAGCTCGCCGTGATCCTGGAGGGCATCCACTACCGCTACACGCTCGGCCGGACCGTCGGCGCGGGCTTCGACCGCATCGGCGAACTGGTGCCCGCGTTCATCGAGCACGGCCTGACCACCCTCCAGGAGAGCTGAGCCCCCATGGACTTCGCCTACGACGCCCGTACCGAAGAGCTGCGCGGGAAGCTGCTCGCCTTCATGGACAGCCACGTCCACCCGGCCGAGCAGGTCGCCGACGAGCAGCGCGCCCGGCTCGCCTCGCCCTGGGACCAGCCCGCCGTCGTCGAGGAGCTGAAGGCCGAGGCCCGCCGCCGGGGTCTGTGGAACCTCTTCCTGCCCGACACCGCGTACGGGGCGGGCCTGACGAACCTCCAGTACGCGCCGCTCGCCGAGATCACGGGCCGCAGCCCGCACCTGGCGCCGACGGCCCTCAACTGCGCGGCGCCCGACACCGGCAACATGGAGGTGCTCGCCCAGTTCGGCACCGACGAGCAGCGCAAGCGGTGGCTCGAACCGCTCCTCGCGGGCGAGATCCGCTCGGCGTTCGCCATGACGGAGCCGGACGTGGCCTCCTCCGACGCCACCAACATCACCACGCACATCCGGCGCGACGGCGACGCGTACGTCATCACGGGCCGCAAGTGGTACATCTCCGGGGCGATGAACCCCGACTGCAAGGTCTTCATCGTCATGGGCAAGACCGACCCGGGCGGCCCCGACATCCGCCGCCAGCAGTCGATGGTGCTCGTGCCGCGTGACACGCCCGGCGTGGAGGTGCGGCGCGCCATGCGGGTGTACGGGTACGAGGACCACGCGCACGGCGGGCACGCGGAGGTGGTCTTCAACGAGGTGCGGGTGCCGGTCTCGCACCTCGTGGGCGAGGAGGGCGGCGGGTTCGCCATCGCGCAGGCGCGGCTCGGGCCCGGCCGCATCCACCACTGCATGCGGCTCATCGGCATGGCCGAGCGCGCCATCGAGCTCATGTGCCGCCGGGCGCTCGCCCGCACCGCCTTCGGCAAGCCGCTCGCGCGGCAGGGCGTGGTGCAGGAGTGGATCGCCGACGCGCGGGTCACGGTCGAGCAGCTGCGGCTCCTCGTCCTGAAGACGGCCTGGCTGATGGACACCGTGGGCAACAAGGGGGCCCACACCGAGATCCAGGCCATCAAGATCGCCACGCCTCGGGCGGTGGTGGGCATCCTGGACGACGCGGTCCAGTTGCACGGCGCGGGCGGGGTCAGCCAGGACTTCCCGCTGGCGGAGCTGTGGGCGGCGGCGCGCACGCTGAGACTGGCCGATGGGCCCGACGAGGTGCACCAGCGGTCGCTGGCGCGACGGGAGCTGTCCCGCTACGCCTAGCCTCCCGGCGGGGGTGGCGGCGTACGGGGTGGCCCCCGTCGGCCCCGCCCCGTACGCCGCCGTGCCCGCCGCTTCGCGGCGGGAATCTCCCACCCGCCCGCCCATACGCTTCCCGCAGTCGCCGACGGCGGGCAACCCCCGCCGGTGACTAGGGGCGGAGGGCGCGGAGGAGGAGGTCGGCCAGGTGGTCGGCCACCTGTTGGGGGGTCAGGGGGCCGTCGGGGCGGTACCACGTGGAGAGGTGGTGGACGGAGCCGAAGTGGTAGTCCACGACCAGGTCCGCCGGCGTCGCCGTGGAGAAGACGCCCGACTCCTGGCCCTCCTCGACGAGCGCCCGGAACCGCTCGTGGTAGCGCCGCCGCTCGGCCCGCACCTGCTTGTGCTTCTCGGGACTCAGATGGTGCATCGACCGGAAGAAGATCGCGGCGTCGTCCAGGTTGGCGATCGTGGTGACCACGACGTCGGCCGCGGCGTCGCGCAGCCGTTGCTCGACGGGCGCGTCCGCGTCGGCGAACGCGTCGAGCCGCTCCTGCTGGACCCGCAGCATGCGCGCGTACACCTCGTGCAGCAGGTCGTCCTTGGAGCCGAAGTAGTGGTACAGCGCGCCCTTGGTGACGCCGGCCGCCTCCACGATCTCCTGTACGGACGTACGGTCGTAGCCGCGGTCGGCGAAGAGCCGGGTGGCGGCGGCGAGCAGCCGCTGGGGGACGGGTGTGCCGTCACCGTCCGTCGTCCTGGCCACTGCCGCCACCTGCCTTCCGAGTTCCGTGATGCGTGATGTGTGCCGCGCGAGGTGCGCCGCGCTGCGTGTGCGTGAACGCGTTCCCGCCGGAGGATCTTCCCATCCGCCCGCCTACGGCCGCGGCGTCGCCTCCCACTTCTGCTGGATGTGGTTCATGTTGGTCAGCCACGCGTCCGGCTCGGCGGCCCGCGCCCGGTAGTACGCGGCGACCTCGGGGTGCGGCAGGATCAGGAACCGGTCGTCGGCCATTCCGGCGAACAGCGCGTCGGCGACGTCCTCCGGCTCGATGGCGGTGGGTGCGAGGACCAGCTCGCCGGCGGACCCCGCGGCGGTGAGCATGTCGGTGCGCACGCCCTGCGGGCAGATCGCGTGGACCTTGATGCCGCGGTGACGGTAGGTCAGGGAGAGCCATTCGGCGAAGGCGTACGCGCCGTGCTTGGTGACGCTGTACGGGGCCGCGCCGATCATCGTGAGGAGCCCGGCGGCGGACACGGTGGACACGAAGCGGCCCTCGCCGCGCTCCAGCCAGCCGGGCAGCAGCGCCTGCGCGGCGCGTACGTGGGCCATGACGTTCACGTCCCACGCGCGGGCCCACACCTCCTCGTCGGCGGCCTCCGTGCCGCCGGACGCGAGCCCGGCGTTGGCGCAGTACACGTCGACGGTGCCGCCGAGCGCGGCGGTCGCGGCGGCCACGACCCCCGACGCGTCGCCCGGCACGGCGGTGCCGCCCACCTCGTCGGCCACGGCGGCGGCCTTGGCGGCGTCCAGGTCGTTGACGACGACGCGGGCCCCGGCCTCGGCGAAGCGGCGGGCCAGGGCGGCGCCGATGCCGCCCCCGGCGCCGGTGACGACAACTCCCTTGCCCTTAAGGCTCTCCACGGGTGGTCTCCTTCGGCCTCGATCACACGGTGACGGCAGACTAACCGGTCGGTATGTGGCGGAGGAAGGGGTGCCTTCGGCTAAACCGGTAGGCGCGCGGTGCGGTGCGCTCCACCCCGTACCGGGGAGCCCGCCGGATGGTTCAGGACGCCGCCGCCCGGGATCGTGATCTGCGGGTTCGAGGGACACGATCCGAGGAGGACACATGGCACGGACGGCACGGACGGCACGGCGGCAGGCTTCGCTGGGACTGGCTTCACGGCGGCGGGCTTCATGGGGGCGGGCTTCCCTGGTCCTGGTCGCGGCGACCGGGACGGGCGCGCTCATCGCCCCGCAGACCGCACAGGCGGCGGCGCCCGCGGACGACCCCGTGCGCGCCATCGAGCGCGCGGCCCACCCCCTGCGCTCCACGGACCCGGGCGGCCCCACGGCCGACCTGCGGCCGCTCGGCCGCATGGTGGGCGGCGCCAAGGTGGTCGGCCTGGGCGAGGCAACGCATGGGTCGCACGAATTCTTCACAATGAAGGATCGGCTATTCCGCTATCTCGTCGAGAAAAAGGGCTTCACCACCTTCGCCCAGGAAATCAGTTGGACGACGGGACTCCGCTTCGACGCGTATGTGCGCGGCGGCAAGGGCGACGTACGGAAACTGGTCCACAAGGAGCTCGGCAGGACGCCGTGGGACACGGATGAGTACGTGGAGTTGCTCACCTGGATGCGGGCGTACAACCAGAAGCACCCGGACCGGCAGGTGCGCTTCATGGGGAATGACCTCAACTACCCGCACCAGGGAATCGAGTTGTTCGACGCGGTGCGGGACTACGTACGCAAGCACGAGCCGGACCTCCTCGCGCGCGTCGACGCGCTGTACGCGCCGCTGCGCCGCCTGACGGACAGCGACACGTTCTGGGGGCTTCCGCTCGCCGAGCGCGCACGGCTCACGAAGAAGGCGGAGCGGGCCCGTGACCTGCTCGATTCCCGTCGACCGGACCAGGGAGGGAAGGCGTTCGACTGGGCGCTGCGGAACGCGGACTCCATCGCCGAGACCGCGAAGATCCTCTCCTACGACGACACGGACCAGGGCATCAAGGACGCCATGCTGTACCGCGACCGCATCATGGCGAGGAACACGGCGTGGTGGCAGCGGTACACCGGCGACAAGGTCCTGCTCTCGGCGCACAACGCCCATGTCGGGTACGAGAGTTACGACAAGCGCTACCCGAAGATGCAGGGCGCCTTCCTGCGCGACGCGCTCGGCAAGCGGTACACGAGCATCGGGTTCACCTTCGACCAGGGCTCCTTCCTGGCGCAGAACCAGACCACGATGAAGTGGCGGCCCCGCACGGTGGGCGCGGCCGCGCCCGGCATGAACGAGCACACGCTCGACAAGGTGCGCCACGACGACTACTTCGTCGACATGCGGACCGCGCCCGCCGCCGCCCGGAAGTGGCTGGGCAAGGGCCGTCTGACGCGCAGCATCGGCACCGCCTACCCCGACGGGCCCTGGCGGATCAGGCTCGGGGCGAGCCACGACATCCTGATCCATCTGCACGACGTCACGGCGGCGCACCGCCAGTGACCCCCGCGCCGGGCCTCAACGGCTGAGCCACCAGCGCTCGTTGTCCTTCGCGAGCGCGTCCCACAGCAGGTTCAGGGGGTGCTGCGCGTCGTACGAGGCGCGGTCGCCGCCGCGGGTGAAGACGCCGACCAGGACCTCGGTGCGCGGGCCGACGTCCCCGACGACGTCGAGGCGGCGCAGGCCCCCGGCTTCGGGGAGGCTGCCGGACTCGGCGGCCTCCCCGATGCCGCGCGTCACCAGCATCGCGCCGCTGACCACGCCGGAGCGCAGGAGCTCGAAGCCGTAGTGCGCGGCCTCTATCTCGGCGGCGATCGTCATCTCCTTGCGGAAGTCGGCGCCGTACCAGGCGGTGAGGAAGCGGGCGATGAGGCCGCCCGCCGAGACCACGAGCGGCAGCCCCGGCAGGTCGCTGGCCTGCACGCTCGGGCCCGGCAGGCGCTCCGGGGGCAGATTCGTCAGGATGGAGAGGCCGCTGCGCCGCCACTCGATGACCTCGTACGGGTCGAGCTCGGCCTCCTGCCCCTGCGTGACGACGACGCTGCCGCACACCAGGTCGAGCTCCTTGGAGTTGAGGCGGGCGAACAGGTCGCCGGTGCGCACGTGCGTGACCTTCAGGTCGACGCCGCGCCGTTCGTAGACGTCGCTGACGCGCTCCACGGCGTCGAGCAGAAAGCCGAGGGTGTACCGGGTCGAGCCGACGGACAGCGTGCGGCCGAGGCGGCGGCGCGCGTCGTGGATGCCGTCCGTCCACGCGCTCAGCGTGCTGCGGGCGAGGTCGACGAGCAGCTCGCCGGTGGCGGTGAACAGGACGTCCTTGCCGCGACCCCGCTTGAGCACCAGGGCCTCGCCGCACAGCGCGCCGAACGTGCGGTTCATCGTGTCCAGTTGCTTCTGCACGCTGGACTGTTCCCTGCCGAGCTGGCGCGCGGCGGCGAGCGCCGTGCCGGTCTCGTGCACGGCGAGCAGTGTCCGCAGCTGATCCATGGTGGTGTCAAGGAGGGCCGCGGGGTACTGCGCGGGACCGTTTAAGGCCATACGAGCTTTCTCTCTCAGCTTCCGGTGGAGGCTTCCGGTGAAGTCCTTTGTGTTTTACGCGCATTGCAGCATAGCCGCCGCGGAAACTGATCCCCGGATCACCCCAAATTATCTGGGGATTTCTTCCGGTAAAAGCTGGATGCGTTCGCCGTACCCATGGAAAGGTCGAGGCAATCCTGATCAACACCGCCGCTCTGCAAGGAGAGTTGTACCCGTGAGTCACTACCAGGTCGCGCCCGCGCCACCCGGCCCCCGCAGCGCGGCCCGCGCCGCCCGCGCGACCAGGCGCCCCGGCTCCCTCACCGCTCTGGTCTGGACCTCTGTCATATCCGTGGTCTCCGCCCTGATCGGCGCGGCGCTCGTCTTCGCCGGCGGCGACGACATGGCCGACGAGAACATCCGGGACGTCATCGACGACCATCCGGACGTCGTGGGCCTTCCGTCGCAGACGACGGCGGCCGACATCAAGCACCTGTCGGGGCCCATCTGGGACGAGCTCGTCAGCGACCGGGCCGGGACGCTGTCGGCCCGTGCCGGTTTCGCGATTTTCACCGCCGTGTGCGTGCTCGTATTCACGCTCTGCGTACGCAGGAACGCGGCGACTTGGGCGCGGGTCCTCATTACCATTTCGGGCGTCATCGCCCTGTTCCCGCATTTCCTCATCTTGGGTGACTACGAACCCGAAACCGTCATGGCGTTCAGTTTCGCGGCGCTGCTCGGGACGCTCGCGGCGATCGTGTGCTGCTGGCTCCCGGGCACGAACCGTTACGCGCGCGAACGCAAGGCACCGACTGCCGCCGCGCCGTCGCAGTACGCGCCGCCGCAGGGGCCCTACCCGCCCATGTGACCCGCGCCCCGCGGTCCCGCGGTGGCCGGTGCGTCCGGGGGACGGCACCGGCCGCCGTGCCTCCGCCGCACCGGTCGCACGCGGCGCGCGCGGCGTCTGGCCAGTGGCTCCGCGCGGCAGGACGATGCGACCATGGAGCCCTACTGGGAACTGACCTTTGACGCCGACGGAGACGTCGACGCCGCACAGCGCGACCGGCTCCTGTCCGGCGCCGAGGACACGCGCATCACCGATCTGCTGGTGTTCGCGCACGGCTGGAACAACGACCAGCGCACCGCCCGCGCCCTCTACCGGCGCTTCCTCGCCCCCTTCGACCGGCTCTCGGGCCCGGATGTGCGCCTCGGCTACGCCGGGGTGCTGTGGCCCGCGATCCGCTTCCCCGACGAGCGGATCCCCGACTTCGAGCCGTCCGCCGCGCCCGCGCCCCTGACGGCGGCCGCGCCCCCGCCCACCCTCGACGAGCAGACCCGCCGCCTCCTCGGCCGCATGTTCCCGGGGCCCGCGCAGGCCGCGCGGCTCGACCGCCTTGCGCTGCTCCTGGAGGAGCGCTCCGAGGTCCGCTCACGGCTCGACGAGTTCGCGCGGCTCGTCCGCGACCTGGTGGCCGTGCGCGAGACCAGCCCCGCCCACGAGTTCGCCGACGACATCGGCGCGGGCGAGCCCGCGATGCTCACCGACGACGCGGTCGGCGTCTGCGAGGTCCTGGTCGCCGCCCTGGAGCAGACGGGGGTGCGGACGGGCCTCGACGCGGGCGAGCAGCCCGGGGCCCCGGAGCTGTTCGGCGGGCTGCGCAAGCGGCTGTGGCACGGCGCGCGGGAGATCCTGCGGCAGGGCTCCTACTACGCCATGAAGCGCCGCGCGGGCGCCGTCGGCCAGCTGGGCCTCGGCCCCGCGCTCGGCCTGCTCGACGGCGACGTACCGGGCCTGCGCGTGCATCTGATCGGGCACAGCTTCGGCGCCCGGCTCGTGGCGTACGCGCTGCGCGGGATGCCCGCCGGGGCGCGCTGTGTGAAGTCGGCGACGCTGCTGCAGGGGGCGTTCTCGCACTACGCGTTCAGTGCGCGCCTGCCGCACGACCGGTCGCGCGGCGGCGCCCTGCGGGGCGTGCCGAAGCGCGTGGACGGCCCGCTCGTCGCGTGCCACTCGCGTCACGACGACGCCCTCGGCATGTTCTACCCACTCGCGTCGAAGCTCGCCGGTGACTCCTCCAGTTTCCTCGGCCTGTTCGAGCGGTGGGGCGCCGTCGGGTACGACGGGATCAAGGCCGTCGACGGCGCGGCTCGCGTGCGGATCGGGGCGGGGCTGCCCGCGCACGGGTGTGTGAGCGTTGACGCTGCCGCTGTGGTGCGGCGGGGTGGTCCGCCCGGTGGGGCGCACGCTGATATTTGTCATGAGGAGTTGGCTCGGGTGGTGTGTGCGGCTGGGCGGATCGATGGGGGCTGAGCGCCGTTGGGGTTGCGGTTTCGCTGTGCGCAGCGGGGCCGTTGTGGCTGAGCGCGCAGTTCCCCGCGCCCCTTCAGGGCGCCCCCCTGCGGGGAGGCGCCCCTCGGGGCACATCTCTCATCGGTGCTGGGGGAACTCCACCACCTGTTGGTACGTCGGGCGGTTCTGCCACTGGATCGGGGTGTGCGTGATGCCGCCCAGCGGGCGGTGGATCACCGCGTCCGCGCACCACTGGTCGCCCGCCGCGCAGCTGCCGTCACCGGGGTAGACCTCTGACGGTGTCCTCGCGGCGGCCTGGCCCAGGGTCTTCAGGAGCGTGTCCCGGCACGCGTCGAGCGCCCCGCCCCCGCAGTACGCCGTCGTGGTCCAGCCCTTGACCGGCTGCCCGAGCACGGTCCGCAGGTCCTTGTCGACGTACCCCCACCAGCCGTACTGGAAGGCCGAGCCCGCGTGTCCCCCGGTCGGCCCGTGGCCCGCCGACGGCGCCTCGTCGATGCCGAGCTGCCCCGTCAGGGCGTCGTACAGGTCCTTGCCGAGCCCGGGTTCGAAGGCGGCCTTGACCAGCAGCGGCCACCAGGCGTCCATGATGCGTACGGCGTCGGGGTGCGCGTAGGCGTGGGAGCCCCGGGCCGTCTGGTTGCGCTGCGCGCCCGCCTTCTGCCAGGCCTCCAACTGCTGTACGGCCTTGGCGAGCTGGGGGTCGTCGACCGGCTTGGCGCGCAGCACCCGCAGCAGCTCCGGCAGGACCTGCTCGCCGCGCAGGTCGGTGACGGCCGCCTCGGCCATGGCCTGCGTCAGTGCGGCCCGGGTGACGCCGCCCCGCTCGACGAGCCTGCCGACGCGGCCGTCGAGCAGGTCGCCGCGGTGCACGGCGCTCATGCCGAAGCCCGCCGCGCTGAAGTCCTTGGCCTGCTTGTTGTTCCAGGAGATGTAGTAGTCCTGGTTGACGGACTGCGGGTGGGCGGCGGCCGGTGTCCGCGCGGAGGTGTTGTCCTTCGGGTCGAAGTCCCGCCACTCGTAGGCCTGCTGGGCGGCGACGGGGAAGGAGGGGTCGACGCCGTCGGCCCGCTCGGGGTTGGCGCCGCTGTTGTAGTACGCGATGTCGCGGGAGTCGGCGTAGAACCAGTTGAAGGCGTACGAGATGTGCTGCGCGGCCTCCTTGAAGGACGCGGCGTCCTTGACGTGCGCCGGGTCGTTGAGCATCTGGAAGCCGATGATCGAGTCGGCCTCGTGGCGGTAGGTGGAGCGCAGCGAGACGTACGCCACGGGCTTGCGGTCGACCGTCGCGCGGTGCGTCACGACGCCGTAGTGCGTGCGGAACACCTGCATGCGGTAGGAGCCCGCGGCCGTGGAGTCGGCGAGGCTGGGCTTCCAGGCGTTCTTGCGCTCCAGCTTCTCCATGGGGGTGCAGGCGCCCCGGTAGCGGTAGTGCGTGGACTGCTTCGTGGGCGCGCCGCCGCCGGGTTCGCACAGCTCGACGGCGTAGGTGTCCGTGATGTCCTGGCCCGCGGAGGTCGCCGACCACGCGTAGTCCTGGCCGCGGCCGAGCTGCACGTACATGCCGACGCCCGCGAAGGAGACGCCGCGCGCGCTGATGCCGGGGCCCTGGAGCTCCTGCTGCATCAGGAGCTGCGGAGCGAAGTACCCGGTCTGCGGACCGAAGACGGCGACGGGGTGGCCGCTCGCGGTGTGCCTGCCGGAGACGAGCAGGGCGTTCGACATGCCCTTGCGGTGCGCCGGGCCGCCGAACAGGTCGGCGGGCAGGACCCCTTGGTCGTGCAGGCCTTGCAGGGGCCGCAGCTTCTTCGGCGCCTCGACGGGGTCCTTGGGGGCGCGGGCCGGGTTCTTCGCGGTGGCCTTCGCGCCGCCCTCGCGGTCGTACACGAGCTGTTCGCGGGTGACCGAGCCCGGGTCGGGCAGGGCGGCGCCGCGCGGCTCGGCGGGCCTGCCCGCGTACGGGAAGCTCGTGCCGTCGTGGATGGTCTGCACGGCCTCCGGGTCGTTGCGGCCGCGGAAGGCCTCCCAGATCTCGGCGCCCTTCTCGACGCCGTACTTCTGCTGGGCGGCGAGCAGCGAGAGCGCCGCGTCGACCTCTCCGCCGCCGCCGTTGCCGAACAGGCCGCCGACCACCGACGCGAGGGCGATCATGTCGGTGACCTTGAACGGCTCGATCTCGCCGACGTTGGTGATCGCGTCGATCTTGCCGGTGAGGACGTACTCGCCGGGGAAGTAGCGGCCGTTCTTGGACTGCGTGCGGTAGGCGTTGAGGCCGTCGATGTAGGCCTGCGCGTCCGCCATGGCCTGCCGGCCGCGCTCGCCCTGGGTGTTCCTGATGTACTCGACCTGCCGCTCCAGGTCCTGTTCGGTGTACGGGGCCTGCGGCCAGAACTGCTGCTCAAGGCCCTGGTTGGCGGGGGCGCCGCCCGCGAACGGCGTCAGCTGGCCGCGCCCGATGTGCCGGAACAGGTCGATGAGCCACAGCCGGTCCTGCCCCGCCGCGTAGCCCGCGCCGAACTCGGTGCCGTAGCGGGTCGTGCCCTCGATGTGCGGGATGCCGTACTTCTTGTCGCGCGTGATCGTCACGTCGTCGCGGGGCCTGGTCACGGAGGCCACCTGGTCCGGCGCGACGCCGAAGGACGCGTCGTTGAAGAACTCGGTCAGCTTGTCGTCGGTGAGCGAGGAGTAGCCGGACGCCAGGGCGTCGTAGGGGCCGAGCTGGTCGTCGGAGTGGGCGGGCTTGGTGCCGAGGACGCGGTGGCTGAGGATCTCGGCGAGCGTGGCGTTGCCGTTGGCGCCCGGCGGCAGGATGTCGGCGCACTGCTTGCCGCAGTGGTCCGTGGCCGACCGCGGCTGGGGTGCGGGCCGCGGTTCGGCCGCGGCCGCGCCGGGGCCCGGCGCGAGCAGCAGGGCGGCCCCGAGGACGAGGGCCGCCGAGCCGGTGAGCGTTCTTAAGCGTGCGCTGCGTGGTCGCATGGGTGCTCCTCCGGGTGGCCGTCGCGGCGGAGGTTACTGCTGGGTTGTCGAACCTGAAAGATGAACAACCGTCGCCTTTTCACAACCGCCACATGCCGTCCCCGCGCCCCCGGCGGGTCCCTTGCCCGCACCACCCACGCATCGTCCACGCAACGTCCACACATCGACGCTGACCTGCGGGGAAGACGCTGAGGGAACGCCCTCGGCAGGCACCGGGGGAACGGCGTCGGAAATCGGATGGCACCAAATCGCGTGTCGATACGTCTACTCGGTGTCCGCTGGGTCCACTGGCGACGTCCGAGAACGTGTGACGGAGGTGCAGGGCGATGGCCGGATTCCGGAGTCTCGCGAGACAGGTGCGCGACCCGCAGAGCGACTTGGCGCTGCGGCGGTACTCACTGCGCAAGTGCCTGGAGAGATTCGCCCCCTACGGCCACCGGGCGACCTGGGACCATCTGTGCTCCCGGGCGGGCTTCGGCCCCGAGGACCGGTCCCCCGACCCCGCGCGGCTCGTGGCCGCGCTCGACGAACTGGAGGCGGCCCGCGACGTGTGGCTCGCCTACGAGGAGAGCTTCGCGCGGCGCCGCCGCAAGGAGAAGCACGACGGCCTGCGGCGGCCCGGCAGCGTCGACGACTGGCACCGCTGCACGTGGGGCGGGCACGGTGTCGCCTGGTGCGACGACCCCGGCGTGCACCCGTCCGCGCCGCTCGCCGAGGTGCTGCGCAGGCTCATCACCGCCCTGGAGCGAGAGCCGGCCGCCGCCTGCCCCGTGTGCGGCGCCCGGTCCCTGGAATGGCGCTACGGCCTGGCGCACGAACCGTCGTCGGGCCCCGTCTGCACGGGCTGCGGCATCGTGGTCCCCGCGCCCGTCCTCACGCACGAGGCGGTCCGGCGGGCCCGGGGCGGCCTGTCACGATCCCTGGTCTCCGCCTGAGGCCTACTGGGGCCTGACGACGTCCGTCTGGATGGCCAGCTTGAACTCGGCCATCATCAGCGGCGCGGCGAGCTTCACGTCGCCCGCGCCGCGCGCGGAGATCTTCAGGCCCACCGGGGTCCCGGGGTGCACGAACATCTGCCACACGTAACTGCGGTACTGCCCGCCCCGGGTGGGCACCGCGTCGGTGGTGGCCGTCGAGTCGTAGCCCGTCGACAGGTTCAGCGGATCGCGCACGAAGCGCGAGCGGTACTCCGTCGGCCTGCCGTCGGGCTCCCAGAAGACCAGCGCCGACAGCGTTCCCCACCCGTCGTGGCTCGGCCAGATGAGCCCCGAGCGGGCGTCGGGGAACCGGGACGGCCTGGTGCCGCCGTGCGCCGGATCGTGCATCTTCCAGGGGTCGTACGCCTCTTCGCCTGCGCCGTACGGAAAGCGCACCAGGTGGTACCCGTCGCTGTCGTACGTGATCCGCTGCGGTCCCGAGCGTTCCGCTTCCCATTTCAACGAACAGATGACCACGCTCATCGGCTCTCCCCGTGTGTGCGACTCCCGGCGTGTGCCGTACGTGTACACCCCACACCCCCGTTCGGATAGAGCCACGGCCCAACCCGACTCTCCCCACCCACCCGCCCTACCCCGGCTCCGCCGCTCGGCTGGGGCTGCGCCCCTTTCCCCCCTCATCGCCGCTCCGCGGCTCGTCCTCAAACGCCGGACGGGCTGGATATCCCCGCCCACCCGCCCCCGGGAGGGGGCGGGTGAGCGGGAGAATGCGAGCGCGGAGCGCGAAGCCACCTCAGCGACGCAAGACGGCCGAACGCGGCGGGGCCCGGGGCGACAGCCCCGGAGAAGGGCGGGTGGGCGGGGTTCTATAGCCCGCCCGGCGTTTGAGGGCGAGGCGCGGAGCGCCGATGAGCGGGGGAGAGGGGCGCAGCCCCAGCCGTGTGCGGGGGCTGGGGCCGCGGCCACAGGAAGGGCGGGTGGGTGGGAGTCAGCGGCGGCGTTCGCTCATGAGGCGGGAGCCGACCATGCGGTCGCCGAAGACGTCGTCCGGGTTGGACAGGACACACGTCTCCAGGGAGAGGCAGCCGCAGCCGATGCAGTCGGTGAGGTGATCCCGCAGCCGGCCAAGGGCCTGAATCCGCGCGTCGAGCTCACTCCGCCACGTCCCCGACAACCGCGCCCAGTCCTCCCGCGTCGGCGTCCGCCCCTCCGGCAGCTCCGCGAGCGCGTCGCGAATCGTGGCGAGCGGGATCCCGACGCGCTGCGCGGCGCGGATGAAGGCGACGCGGCGCAGCGTGTCGCGGTGGTAGCGGCGCTGGTTGCCGGAGGTGCGGCGGCTGCTGATGAGGCCTTTGGTCTCGTAGAAGTGCAGCGCGGACACGGCCGCGCCACTGCGCGCGGAGAGCTGGCCGACGGTGAGCTCGTGGATCTTCTCTGGGATCTGGGGCACCCCTCGAAGCCTACTTGCCACCACGTTGACACCGGTCACCCCACCCAGCATGCTGAGCAAGCGCTTAGTCCACTCTCCGTACGGGAGGCCCGCACATGGCAGAGCCGAGGATCTTCACGTCAGCCGACGAACTGCGCGCCGCGATCGGCGAACAGCTCGGGCACAGCGACTGGCTGGAGGTCGACCAGAAGCGGATCGACCTGTTCGCGGAGGCCACGGGCGACCACCAGTGGATCCACGTGGACCCGGAGAAGGCGGCCGCGGGCCCGTTCGGCTCGACCATCGCGCACGGCTATCTGACCCTGTCGCTGCTGCCGGTCCTCGTACCGCAGGTGCTGCGGGTCGAGGGCATGCGGATGGGCCTCAACTACGGCACGAACAAGGTCCGTTTCCCCTCCCCCGTCCCGGTGGGCTCGCGCGTGCGCGCGAGCGCCGTCCTGACCGGGGTGGAGGAGACGAAGGACGGCGGCGTCCAGGTGACGGCCGCGGTGACGGTGGAGCGCGAGGGCGGCGAGAAGCCGGCGTGCGTGGCGGAGTCGGTCTCGCGCTACTACTTCTGAACCGCTTCCTGAACCGCTTCCTGAACCGCTTCTGAGCGCTGCGGCTACTGCCGCTGATCCGCGGCGGGCGTGCGCGCTCCCACCATCCGCAGCACGAGGTCGGCGTAGAGCGCGCCGACCTCGTCCGGCGTCCGCCGCCCCGCGACGTCGAACCAGCGGGCGACGTCGATGCACAGCGAGAGCACGGCGAGCGTGGTGCCGGGCACGTCGGGCACGTCGAACTCGCCCGCCCGCACACCGTCGTTGATGATCTCCCGTACCGCCGCGTCCGACTGGCGGCGCAGCGCCACGATCTCGGTGCGGTGCTCGGGGCCGAGCGCGTCGAGTTCGTACTGCACGACCCGGGCGGTCATGTGGTGCCCGGCGTGCCAGCGGACGAAGGACCGTACGGCGTCGGAGAGCCGCTCGGCCGCGGTCCCCTCGCCGTCGGCGGCGGCGCGCAGGATGGCGAGGGCCTTGTCGTGGCCGAGCCTGCTGATGCGGTGGAGCAGCTCTTCCTTGGTCTTGTAGTGGATGTAGAGCGCGGCCGGGCTCATGCCGGCGCGGCCCGCGATGTCCCGCGTCGTCGTCGCGTGGTAGCCGCGCTCGGCGAAGGCCTCGACGGCGGCGGCGAGGAGCCGCCTGGCCGCGTCGGGGCTGACCTCGGCCCACGTCTGCTCCTCGCCGAGGGTCTCCTTGGCGGCGCCCATGCGCACTCCTTCCACCGTTCAGGACAGACACCCTACCCTGAAGGTGAGCAAGCGCTTAGGCAAGTGGCTAGAAGGCGGATACGCCGGTGAGGGCCCGCCCGATGACCAGCTTCTGGATCTGGCTCGTGCCCTCGTAGAGGGTCATCACGCGGGCGTCGCGGAGCAGCTTGCCGACCGGGTACTCGTCGATGTAGCCGTAGCCGCCGAAGACCTGGAGGGCGTTGTTCGCGGCGCGCACCGCGGCCTCCGACGCGAACAGCTTGGCCGTGGAGGACTCCGTGGCGAACGGCCGTCCGCGGTCGATGAGGTCGGCGACCCGCCAGGTGAGCAGCCTGGCCGCGTCCACGTCCACCGCGATGTCGCTGAGGAGCTCCTGCACCAGCTGGTGGTGGGCGATGCTCCTGCCGAACTGCTCGCGCTCGGTCGCGTACGCCACGGCGGCGTCGAGCGCGGCCTGCGCGATGCCCACGCACCCGGCGGCCACCGACATCCGCCCCTTGGCGAGGGCCGACATGGCCACCGAGAACCCCTTGCCCTCCGGCGCGAGCATCGCGTCCGCGGGGACGCGCACGTCCTCGAGGACGAGCTCGGCGGTGGCCTGGCCGCGCAGGCCGAGCTTGCCGCGCACGGGGCGGCGGGTCAGGCCGGGGCTGTCGGCGGGCACCAGGAAGGCGGAGACGCCCTTGTGCCCGGGGGCGTCGTTGGTGCGCGCGAAGAGCAGGACGACGTCGGCCCAGGTGCCGTTCGTGATGAACATCTTGGCGCCGTTGACGACGTACGCGTCGCCGTCGCGCACGGCCTTCGTCGTCAGGTTCCCCGCGTCGGATCCGGTGCCCGGCTCGGTGAGCCCGAAGCAGCCGACGTACCGGCCGGAGGTGAGCCCCGGCAGCCAGCGCCGCTTCTGCTCCTCGCTCCCCCACGCCGCGATGGACTTGGCGACCAGGCCGAGCGACACCGACACGATGCCGCGCACCGACGAGTCACCGCGGCCGAGCTCCTCGGTCACCAGACAGTACGCGAGGTGGTCGCCGCCCGAGCCGCCGTACTCCTCGTCGACGGTCAGGCCGAGGAACCCGACCTCGCCGAGCTTGCCGACGATCGACCTGTCGACGTTCTCGGCGCGGTCCCACGCGGCGACGTACGGGGTGACCTCGCGCTCCACGAAGTCCTTCGCGAGCCGCCGTACGGCGGTCTGCTCCTCGCTGAGCTCCAGGTTCATCGCGGGCTCCCCACGGTCCGTCCCTATAAATTAGCGCTGCTAGTTTCTGGTGGCAGCCCTACTATGTGCCGCATGGCCCGACCGCGCAAGCCCCTCCTCAGCCGGGAACGCATCGTCGACGCGGCGCGCGCCCTCGTCGACGCCGAGGGGCTCGCCGCCGTCTCCACGCGCCGCCTCGCCGCCGAGCTCGGCGTCAGCGGTCCCTCCCTCTACAACCACTTCCGCACCAAGGACCAGATCCTCGAGGCCGTCGCGGACTCGGTGAGCGCGCAGGTCGATCTGTCGATGTTCGAGGATGGGCGCGACTGGCGGGCCGCGCTGCACGACTGGGCCGTCTCCTACCGGGCCGCGCTCACCCTGCATCCGAACATCGTCCCCGTGCTCGCCCGCGGGCCCGGGCGGCGGCCCGCGGGGCTTCGGCTCGCGGACGCGATGTTCGGGGCGATGGTCGAGGCGGGGTGGCCGCCGGCCCAGGCCACGTCGGTGGGGGCGCTGATGCGGTACTTCATCATGGGGTCGGCGCTCGGGTCCTTCGCGGGGGGATTCGTCGATGACGAGGCCGCGTACGATCCTGCGGACTATCCGCATCTGGGGCAGGCGCATCTCCTTGCGGAGCGGCAGGAGCTGGTGGATGAGCGGGCCTTCGAGGTGGGGCTCGCGGCGTTGCTGGACGGGTTGGCGTTGCAGTTCGAGCGGGTCGGGGGGCCTTCGCGGGGGCGCCCCAGTCCCACCCCTTCCCGAAACTAGGGGCTCCGCCCCTAGGACCCCTTTTATCCGGCGCTGCGCGCCTCGTCCTCAAACGCCGGACGGGCTGAATTCTCCGGCAGATCTGGGGCGCCCCCGCGACGGACCGTTTACGTGAACACCACCAGCGCCCGCCCACCCTTCCCCGCCTCCATGTTGGCGAAGGCGGACGGGATGTCGGCGAGGGTGATGCGGTCGGTGACGAGGGCCGTGAGGTCGAGGGCGCCCGTGCGGATGTGGGCGGCGAGGACGGGGAGGTCGGCGGCCGGGTCGCAGTTGCCGTAGACGCAGCCGGACAGGGTGCGCCCCCAGTGGAAGAGCTCCAGCGCGTTGAAGGTGACCTTCTGGTCCTTGCCGCCGATGCCGACCACCGTCGCACGGCCGCCACGCCGCGTGGCGTCCCATGCCGCGCGGATGGTCACGGCACGCCCCACGCACTCGACGGCCACGTCGACCCCCTGCCCGCCGGTGAGCTCGCGGACGTCGCGGGCGGTGCCGTCCGAGGCGAGGACGAAGTCCGTGGCGCCCGCGGCGCGGGCCAGGGCCTCCTTCTCCGGCGACACGTCGACGGCGATCAGCCGGGACGCCCCGGCGATCCGGGCCGCCTGGAGGGTGGCGAGCCCGACCCCGCCGACGCCGAACACGGCGACGGTCTCCCCCTCGCGCACCCGCGCGGAGTGGTGCACCGCCCCGTACCCGGTGAGGACGGCGCACCCGAGGAGGGCGGCCTCGGTGAGGGGGATGCCGTCGGGGGCGGGCAGGACGCAGGACGCGGCGACCACCGTCTCCTCCGCGAACGCGGCGACGTTCAGACCGGGGTGCAGATCCGTGCCGTCGGCGCGGCGGGCGTACACGGCCCCCGCGCCGGTGAGCGCGTCGGCGCACAGCCAGACCTCGCCGCGGGCGCAGGCGGGGCAACGGCCGCAGGACGGCGCCCAGTTCAGGACGACGCCGTCGCCGGGCGCGACATGGGTGACGCCCTCGCCGACGGAGACGACCGTGCCCGCGCCCTCGTGACCGAGCACCGCAGGGACCGGCACCCGCATGGTGCCGTTGGCGAGGGACAGGTCGGAGTGGCAGACCCCGGCGGCCGCCAGGCGCACCCGCACCTGGCCGGGCCCGGGATCGGGCAGGTCGATCTCGGTGACCTCCAGGGGCGAGCCGACGGCGGGCAGGACGGCGGCGCGGACGCGAGCCACGGTGGCGTACTCCTCAACTCGGAACAGCGGGGAAGGTCAGAACTGCAGGGACTTGGTGTGCAGGTACTCCGCGAGGCCGTGCGTGCCGAGCTCGCGGCCCACGCCCGACTGCTTGTACCCGCCGAACGGCGCGAGCGGGTTGAACGAGCCGCCGTTGATGTCGACCTGCCCGGTGTCGAGGCGGCGGGCGAAGGCGACGGCCTCCGCGTCGTCCGCCGCCCACACGGCGCCCGCGAGGCCGTACGCGGTGCCGTTGGCGATCCTCTCGGCGTCGGCCTCGTCCTCGTACCGGATGAGCGAGAGGACCGGGCCGAAGATCTCCTCCTGGGCGATCGTCATGTCCGGGGTGACGTCGGCGAAGACGGTGGGGCGGACGTAGTAGCCGCGCTCGCGCGGCGCGTCGGGGCCGCCCGCGACCAGGCGCGCGCCCTCCTCGACGCCCCGCTCGATGTAGCCGCGCACGCGGTCCCGCTGCGCGGCGCTGACGACGGGCCCGATGCGGTCGCCGTACTTGGCGGCGGCCCCGGCGGCGAGCTCCACCGCCTCGTCGTACTGGGAGGCGTGCACGAGCATGCGGGTCCAGGCGCTGCACGTCTGGCCGGAGTTGGCCATGACGTTGGCGACGCCGACGTTCACGGCCTTCGCGAGGTCGGCGCTCGGCAGGATGACGTTGGCGGACTTGCCGCCGAGTTCGAGCGCGACGCGCTTGACGGCCGCGCCCGCCGCCGCGCCGATCCTCCTGCCGACCGCCGTGGAGCCGGTGAAGGAGACCAGGTCCACGCCGTCGTGCTCGGCGAGCGCCCGGCCCGCGACCGGGCCGAGCCCCGTGACCAGGTTGAACACCCCGGCGGGCAGGCCCGCCTCGTGGACGATGTCGGCGAAGAGCTGTGCCGTCAGGGGCGTGTCCTCGGCCGGTTTGAGGACGACCGTGCAGCCCGCGGCGAGGGCCGGGGCGACCTTCGCGACGATCTGGTGCAGCGGGTAGTTCCAGGGCGTGATCGCGCCGACGACGCCCACGGGCTCGGCGTACACCGTGGAGTTGCCGACCTTCTCCTCGAACGCGTACGTCGCCGCGAGCTCCGCGTACGAGCCCGCGACCAGGATCGGCACGCCCGCGTGCACCGCCTCCGCGAACTTCACCGGCGCGCCCAGCTCGGCGGAGACGGTCGCGGCGATCTCGTCCTTGCGGGCCACGAGGCCGTCGCGTATCGCGGCTATGCGCTCCGCACGGCGCTCCGGCGGGGTCGCCGACCAGGCCGGAAGCGCCGTGCGGGCGGCGTGCACCGCGGCGTCCACGTCGGCGGCGGTGCCCGCCGGGACGTGCGCGATGACCTCTTCGTCCGCGGGGTTCACCACCGGGGTGGTGCCGGTGGTGCCGGTGGTGGTGGCGGGGCGCCAGGCGCCCGCGATGTACATGGCGTCATGGGCCTTCATGCCCCCAAACTAGCGCCGTTAGTTTTCCGGCGCCAGGGTCACTTTCTCCACCCGGGGCACGTCCTTGCCCGGTGCGGCCTGCGCGCCCGCGAGGCCGCCGGTCACCTGCTTCAGGAGCGCCGTCAGGTCGACTCCGGTGGTGGATCCGAGGAGTTCGACGCCCTGGGCGACGTTGTCGGTGACGGTGCGCGTGAGGCGGCTCGCGCCGTCCGTGGAGATCACCGTCATCTTGTCCACGGCGCCGAGCGGCTCGGACGCCTTGGCGACGACCTGGGGCAGCACCTCGACCAGCATCTGCAGCATGGCCGCGTCGCCGTACTGCGCGAAGGCGTCGGCCTTCTTCCGCATCGCCTCGGCCTCGGCGGCACCCTTCGCGGCGGTCGCGGCGGCCTCCGCCTCGCCCTCCAGGCGTACCGCCCCGGCGAGCGCGGCACGCTGCGCCTTCTCGCCCTCACCGGTGAGCCGGGCCCGCTCCGCCTCCGCCTCGGCCTCCTTGACCAGGGCGATGCGCCGGGCCTCGGCCTCCTGCTCGGCCCGGTAGCGGGCGGCGTCCGCGGGCTTGCGGACCTGGGTGTCCAGCTCGCGGTCGGTCAGGGCCGCCTGGCGCTGGGCCACCTTCTCCTGCTCGGAGAGGACCTCCTGCCGCCGCGCCGCCTCGGCGAGCGGGCCCGCGGCGCCGGCGCGCGCCGCGGCCTCGTCCGTCTCGGCCTTGATCTCGGCCTGCTTGAGCGCGAACGTCCGCTGCGCGACGGCGATCTCCTCCTCGGCCTTAAGGCGGGCCTGCTCGGCGGCGCGGCGCGCCACGGCCTCGGCGATGTCGGCCTCCTGCTTGGCGCGGGCGGCCTCGGGGCGGCCCAGGTCCTCCAGGTACGAGCCCTCGGTGGTGATGTCCTGGATCTGAAAGGCGTCCAGGACCAGGCCCTGCCCGGACAGGCTGGCCTCCGCCTCCTCGGCGACCTGCCCGGCGAACGCGGCCCGGTCCCGGATGATGTCCTCCACCGACATCCGGCCGACGATGGAGCGCAGGGCGCCGGAGAGCACCTCCTGCGTGAAGCCGACGATGCCGTCCTGCTGGACCAGGAAGCGCTGGGCGGCGGCGCGGATGGAGTCCTCGGTGCCGCCGACCTTCACGATGGCGACGCCTTCGAGGTGCGCCTTCACCCCGCGCAGGGTGACCGCGCCGCGCACCGCGATCGGGATGTGCCGCGACGACAGGTCGAGGGTGAACTTCTGCTGCACGAACGGCACCACGAAGACACCGCCGCCGACCACGACCTTCTGTCCGCTGTTGTCGGTGACGACGCGGCCGGTGTCCGGGTCGGTGGAGCGCTTGCCGCGGCGCCCGGTGACGATGAAGGCCTCGCTCGGCCCGGCGACCTTGTAGCGCGTGATGACGACGAGGGCGAGCAGGACGAGGAGTACGACGACGCCGATGACGGCGGTGAGGACGGGACTCATAGGGCTTCTTCCTGGTGAAACGGTGATGAGGGGCGCCCAGAAGGGGCGCGGGGAACTGCGCGCCCAGCCACAACGGCGCAGCAGCCGAAAGACGACCCACGCGGCAATCAGCGCTCGACGGCGCGCACCGCGACCGACGTGGGCGACAGGGTTTCCTCGACCCACACCTCGGTGCCGCGCGCGAGGGCGACTCCGCTCTTCGCGGCGAACTTCACCGGCTGGCCCGCGAGGCGCAGCAGCACCTCGCCGTAGCCGTCGGCCGGGATCGCGGTGACCACGGACCCGGCGCTGCCGAGCAGGTCGTCGCCGCGCGGTGTGACGGCGGTCTGGTCGCGCATCAGGACCCGGGTGAACTTCCAGGTGAGCAGGCCTGCTCCGACACCGGCGCCCACGCCCACGAGCGCGGCGGGCCCGGTGTCGAGCCCCGCGGCGCCGAGGGCGAGCGCGCCGCCGAAGCCCAGCATGGACAGGAAGCCGGCGATCACCGGCAGCGAGAGCAGGCCGTCGAGGAACCCGCCGAGGGCCCCGCCGAGGGCCCCGCCGAAGAGCCCTTCGAGGACGCCGTCGAAGACGAGCGCGAGGACGAGCAGGACGATCCCCGCGATGCCGAGTCCAAGAAACAACTCCATCGCGCGCTCGCCTCCCGCTTTCCCCCGCATGCCCTGTGACCTTGCGTTATGGCAAGCCTGCCACGCGGGGGCCGCTCCGGGCACTGCCGGAATCCGGCAGTCTTAACGCGTTCTTAATGCCTGCTCGGCGCGGGTCGTACGCGTACATGAGGATGACCGGGGCAGCCCGGGATCAGCCGCAGTCCTCGGTCGCGCTCAGGTGGATCAGATGCGCCACGGTCGGCGCCGTGCGCTTGCCGCGGATGCGGCGCAGATACGTGCCGACGGTGTGCACGCTGATGCCGAGGCGGCGCGCGATCTGCTTGTGCGAGAGTCCGGCCGCGATGTGGGCGAGGACCTGACGCTCCCGCGGTGACAGGGCCGGAAGACCGCCGGAGAGGTCCCCTCGGGACTTCCTGCCGGTGTCTGTTCTCCGCACGGGACTCTCAACTCCACGGCTACCGCGACCCACCTTTGGATCTAACCATGGCCTCGGCGAAAAACAAGGAGGAGGGGCATCGTCCGAGGACATCGGCCTAGGTCAGCCTCTCCGGGCTGTCAAGTCACCAATTCCAGTGACTCCAGGCGTCGTTCGAAGCGGGTGATGGTGAAGGCGTCGTCCTCCGGATCACCCGATCGGTGCTCAACCCGGGGGAAGAGTGCGGGAGTTGTGGAAACAGGGGGAGCCCTTGCGGCACTTTCGTCTGCTCGTCATCGGCAACGCGGTCTCGGCGTACGGCAGTTACCTGAACATGGTGGCGCTGAACGTCTTCATCTACCAGGAGACGGACAGCGCTCTCGCCGCCGGGCTCTTCATGGCCGTACGCCTCCTGGTGAGCGTGGCGTCCGGCTTCGTGAGCGGGCGGCTCGTGTCGCGGTACGACCGCAAGCTGCTGATGGTGGGCGCCGATCTCACCCAGTGCGTCGCTCTCCTCGCCCTCCTGGCCGCGCCCGACGGCGCGCGCGTGGGCCTGCTGTACGCGCTCGCGGTCGTGACCGGGTCCTGCTCGACGCTCTCGGGCGTCGCCCTGCGCAGCAGCGTCCCGGAGATCGTCGGCGCGGACCTGCGGACGCGGGCCAACGCGCTGCTCGCGACGGGCCGTTCCCTCGCGATGATCACCGGCTTCGCCTCGGCGGGCGTCGTCGTCGCGCAGCTGGGCTACACCGCCGCGCTCGGCCTGGACGCGGCCACCTTCGTGGTCTCGGCGAGCGTGCTGTTCTCGCTGCCGATCCGCACGCGGGCGGAGCAGCCCGACGAGGCGGGAGCGGAGACACCGGACCAGGCGGGAGTGGAGACACCGGACCAGGCCGCCGCGCGCGCCCGCACCACCACCCTCCTGCTCCTCCGCGCCGCCCCCGTACTCGCCGTCATGATCCTGGTCCGGGCCGTCGACGGCCTCGGCTCCTCCTCGCACAACGTCGCCCTGCCGGTCTACTCCAGCGACCTCGACCCCGACCACCCGGCCACGTTCATCAGCCAGTTCTGGGCGACCTGGGCGATCGGCAACATCGTGGCGCAGCAGGTGTGCGCGCGGTGGAGCGGGCGCGGCGGGCGGCACGGGCCGGGGGAACGGGCCTTCGCGATCGGTTCGATGGTGATGTCGGCCGCGTTCATCGTGGTCTTCACCGGCCTTCCCACGCCGCTGGCCGTCGTGGCCGCCCTGGTCGCGGGCATGGCGGACGGGCTCACCGAGATCGCGTACGTCTCCCGCCTCCAGGCGGCGCCCGACGAGCAGCGCGGCCGCCTCTTCGGGGTCTCCGCTTCGGCCGAGAACACCGGGTTCGGCCTCGGCATGCTGGTCAGCGGCGCGCTCCTGGACGCCCTGAGTCCGCTCCAGGTCACGGGCCTCCTGCACGGCCTCGCGATCGTGCTGTGCGCCGGGCTGCTCGCCGTCCTCGTACGCCACGCCCGTCGACAGCACACCCCCGAGCCGCCCCCGTCGCAGCAGTCACCTCAGTCATCGCAGTCACCGCAGTTACCGCAGTTACCGCAGTCACCAAAGTCTCAGCAGTCCCCGCAGGAGAGCCGATGACCGCCGCCCGCAGCGCCGCCGTCGCCGTCGCCGTCGTCGGCCTGTCCTTCCGCTTCCCCGGCGCGGACACGCCGGACGAGTTCTGGCGCACCATCCGCACCGGGGCCAGCCGCATCCGCCGCTTCACGGACGCCGAACTCGCGGCCGCGGGCGTGCCCGAGGAGCAGCGCCGCGCGCCCGGCTTCGTCGGGGCGAGCGGCGTGCTCGACGACATCACCGGCTTCGACGCGGGCTTCTTCGGGATGAGCGCGCGCGAGGCACAGCTCACCGACCCGCAGCAGCGCCTTTTCCTGGAGTGTGTGCACCACGCCCTGGAGGACGCCGGCTACGCCGGAACGCCGGGCCGCGGCCAGGACATCGGCGTCTACGCCAGCACCGGCTACCACCTGTACTGCCTGCAGACGTACCTCCAGAACAACGTCCTGCCCAGCGGCGCCGTCGAGGACTGGGTCACCGGGCTCCAGGTCTCGATCGGCAGCTCCGCCGACTTCACGGCCACCCGCGTCGCGTACCGCCTCGGCCTGACGGGGCCCGCGATCAGCGTGCAGACCGCCTGCTCCAGCTCACTGACCGCCGTCCAGCTCGCCGCGCAGGCCGTCGCGTACGAGGAGTGCGGCCTCGCAGTCGCCGGGGCCACCGCCGTCCACGTACCGCAGGTGCTCGGCTACCCGTACGTGAAGGGTTCGATCCTCTCCAAGAGCGGCCGGATCCGGCCCTTCGACGCGGCCGCCGACGGCACGGTCGGCGGCACCGGCGTCGCCGCCGTCGTCCTCAAGCGCCTGGACCGGGCGCTCGCGGACGGCGACCACATCCACGGCGTGATCCGCGGCTGGGGCGTCAACAACGACGGCGCGGGCAAGCGGACGTACACCGCGCCCAGCGCGGACGGCCAGCGCCAGGCCGTCCGGCGGGCCCTCGCGCGGGCGGGCGTCACCGCGGACAGCATCGGCTACCTGGAGACGCACGGCACCGGCACCCTCAAGGGCGACCCCATCGAGCTGGCCGGTGCCACGGCGGCGTTCCGCGAGGACACCGAGCGCTCCGGCTACTGCGCCCTCGGCTCGGTGAAGGCCAACATCGGCCATCTCGACGTCTGTTCGGGCCTGGCGAGCCTGATCAAGGCGCTCCTCGTGCTGCGGCACGGCGTCATTCCGCCGCTCGCGGGCTACGAGCGGCCGAACCCGGCGCTCGACCTGGCGGCCGGTCCCTTCTACGTTCCCGACACCGCCCGCCCCTGGCCGGACGGCGACGTGCCGCGCCGGGCCGGTGTCAGTTCGTTCGGCGTCGGCGGCACGAACGTCCACGTCGTCCTGGAGCAGGCCCCCGCGCCGCTGCCTCGCCCTATCGACGTCCCGCCCCCGCCGGGCGTCCTCCTCGTCTCCGGGCACACCGGACCGGCCCTGACCGACAACGCCCGCGCCCTGCGCGACCACCTGCGCGCGCACCCCCGTACCGACCTGGCCGACCTCGTCACCACGACGGCGCTCGGCCGGGCGCACGGCCGGCACCGGATCGCGCTGCGCGGCGACAGCGTCGCGGCGCTCACGGGCGCGCTCGACACCTGGCTCACGGACGGGAGCGCCAGGGGCACGGGGGGCGGGGACACGGAAGCCGTCGGCGTCGGCTTCCTGTTCGCCGGGCAGGGCAGCACCTACCGGGGCATGGCGCGGCCCCTCTACGAGCGCTTCCCCGTCGTGCGCGACGTCCTGGACTCCTGCGCGCAGCAGTACCGCGACCTCGGCGGCGACGACCGCCTCCTGGACCGGCTGCTCCACGAGAGTGGGGACGGGGACGACCCGTGGCCCACCGAACTCGCGCAGCCGGGGCTCTTCGCCTTCCAGTGCGCCCTGGTGGAGCTGTGGCGCGCGGCGGGGATCACGCCGGGCGCGGTGGCCGGGCACAGCGTGGGCGAGTACGCGGCGCTGTACGCGGCCGGGGCGCTGTCCCGGGAGGACGGCCTGCGCCTCACGGCCGAGCGCGGGCGGCTCATGCGCGCGCACTGCGCTCCGGGGGCGATGGCCGCCGTACGGACCACGGCACGGGAGGCGGCGGAGCTGGCCGCCGAGGTGCCGGGCGTGGAGCTCGCCGTCACCAACGGCGCCGAGCACCAGGTGCTCGCCGGACCGGTGGACGCCATGGGCAGGCTGACGGAACTGCTGTCCGCGCGTGGTCTGTCGGTACGCACCCTGCCGGTGCGGCACGCGTTCCACACGGCGCTGATGGCCCCCGTGCTCGGCGCGCTGCGCGACCTGGCCGGGCGGGTGACGCCGCGCCCCGTCGACGTGCCGTTCGTGAGCGGCCTCGACGGACGCACCCGGCCGCCGGGCTGGCGCCCCGACGCCGACTACTTCGTACGGCAGGCGCGCGAGCCGGTGCGGTTCGCCGACGCCCTGGCCGAACTGGGGCGCGGGGCGGGCGAGTCCGGCCTCGGCGCCCTGGTGGAGATCGGCCCGCACACGACGCTGACCGGGCTCGCCCGGCGGGCGCTGCCGGGGCTCGCGGCGCATCCGACGCTGCGGCGCGGCGCCGGGCTCGCACCGCTGTGGGACGCGGCCGCCGGGCTCCACCGGGCCGGGGCGGCCGTCGACTGGCGGGCCCTGACGGGCGGGGCGGGGCGCAGGATCCCCCTGCCCGGCTATCGATTCCAGCACAAGCACTACTGGACAGGCCCGGAGAACCACCTTCTCCGGGCCGCAGAACCGGCAAGAGAACCGGCAAGAGATGGGGATGACGTGGCACAGGACGAGGCAGCGGCGGTCGACCGGGTACTCCGGCACGTCATCAAGGTGATCGCGGAGCACCTCAGCTACGACACGAGCGAGCTGACCCCGGACGCCTCCTTCTTCGACCTCGGCGCGGACTCACTGCAGATGATCGGCGCCCTGCGCGAACTGGAGGACGAGCACCGGGTCAAGGTGTCGATGCGGGAGCTCTTCGAGGAGGCGGGCACGGCCCGCAAGCTCGCACGGATCATCGTGCGCAAGGCGGGGCGGGAGCCTTCGTACGAGGGGACGGCGGAGCCCGCGTACGACGACTCCGACGTCTACGAGGACAGCGTGCGGCCCGCGTACGAGACCAAGGCCGAACCCGCATACGCGCGCCGCGAGGAACCCGTCTACGCGACCCGCGAGGAGGTCGCCGACCTCGCCCGGCAGATCAAGCAGCTGTCGCAGATGCAGCTCCAGTTGATGGGCCGGCTCTCCCAGCTGCTCGCCGCGCAGGCCCCCGCGGGGAGCGCCGCCGTCAACGGAAGGGTGGCCCCGTGACCGAGCTCGGCACGGTCTCCGCGGCGGTCGACCAGGACCTCGCCGCGATGGCCGAACTCTCGCAGCGCATCGCCCAGCAGATGGGCACGGCGCCGGACGCGCCCGCCCCGGAGAACCCCCAGCCGCCGACGACGCAGCACGGCCCGCGCATGACCGTCTCCCGCGCGTCCGGCATGGTCCGCGGCGGCGCGTCCGACCGCCAGCGGGCCCATCTGGACGACCTCGTGGCCCGCTACACCGCCAGGACCCCCACGTCCAAGCGCGTCGCCCAGCGCTACCGCCGGGTGCTCGCCGACAGCCGGGCCGCCGTCGGCTTCCGCAGCAGCACCAAGGAGATGCTGTACCCGATCGCGGGACGGCGGGCGAGCGGCTCCTGGCTCGAGGACATCGACGGGAATCGCTATGTCGACATCACCATGGGCTTCGGGGTGCTGCTCTTCGGGCACGAGCCCGCGTTCGTGGCGGAGGCGGTGCGCGAGCACCTGTCGCGCGGCATCCAGCTCGGGCCGCGCACCGTGGAGACCGGTGAGGCGGCCGAGCTGCTCGCCGAGCTGACCGGCATGGAGCGGGTCGCCTTCGCGAACTCCGGCACGGAGGCCAACTCCGCCGCCATCCGCCTCGCCCGCGCCGCCACCGGGCGCGGCCGCATCGTCACCTTCGAGGGCGCCTACCACGGCCACGCCGACAACGTCCTCGGCCGGTCGCCCGGACGTGACGCCGCCGCCACGGTCCCGATGTCCGCGGGCATCCCGGCGGGCGCCGTCGCCGATCTGCTCGTCCTGCCGTACGGCAGCGAGGAGAGCCTCGCGGTCATCGAACGGCAGGCGGCCGACATCGCGGCGGTCGTGGTCGAGCCGGTGCAGAGCCGCCACCCCGGCCTGCGCCCGGCCGCGTTCGTGCGCAGGCTCCGCGAGCTGACGCGGCGGCACGGCATCGTGCTGTTCTTCGACGAGATGCTCACCGGCTTCCGCCCCGCGCCGCGCGGCGCGCAGGAGCTGTACGGCGTCACGCCCGACCTGGCCACCTACGGCAAGCTGCTCGGCGGCGGCTTCCCCATCGGGGCCATCGCCGGGCGCGCCGACATCATGGACGGCGTGGACGGCGGCCACTGGCGTTACGGGGACGACAGCTACCCGCAGGCCGACACCACCTTCTTCGGCGGTACGTACATCCAGCACCCGGTGTCGATGGTCGCGGCCCGTGCCGTGCTCGGCCACCTCAAGGAGCACAGCCCGCGCCTCCAGGAACGCCTCAACGCGCGCACCGACGAGCTCGCCGCCACCCTCAACTCCTTCTTCGAGGACGAGGGGTTCGCCCTGCGGATGCGCCACTTCGGCTCGATGTTCCGCTTCGAGCACCGCGCGGACATGGAGCTGCTCTACCACCACCTCATGCTGCGCGGCGTGCACGTCTGGGAGTGGCGCAACTTCTTCCTGTCGACCGAACACTCCGACGGTGACTGCGAGTTCATCGCGGACGCGGTGCGGGGGTCGCTGCGGGAGCTGCGGGACGCGGGGTTCTTCCCGGAGCGGGCGAAGCCGACGCCCGCACCCAAGCCGAAGCCGGAGCCGACTCCCGAGCCCACGCCGGAGCCCGCGTCCCGGCCGGAGCCCGCCGCCCTGCCCCGGCCCATCGCCTTGAACGCCACGGCGCAGGCCGAGGAGCCCGCCCGTACCCCCGCCCGTACGCCGGACTTCGGCGTCTACTTCTTCGGCGACTACCCCCAGGACGACGCGGGCGACGCGGACGGCGCGGGCGGCGCGGGCGGCGGGACCGCGGCGGGCCCCGGCAAGTACGACCTGCTCCTGGAGACGGCCCGGTTCGCCGACCGCAACGGCTTCTCGTCGCTCTGGGTCCCCGAGCGGCACTTCCACTCCTTCGGCGGCCTCTTCCCGAACCCGGCCGTGCTCGCCGCGGCCCTCGCCCGCGAGACCGGGCGGATCCGGATCAACGCGGGCTCCGTCGTGCTTCCGCTGCACGATCCGATCCGGGTCGCCGAGGAGTGGTCGATGGTCGACAACCTCTCCGGCGGCCGGATCGGCATCGGCTGCGCGAGCGGCTGGAACGCCAACGACTTCGTCTTCTTCCCCGAGCGCTTCGGCTCCCACAAGGAGGCGATGTACGAGCAGCTCGCGCAGGTGCGGGCGCTGTGGCGCGGCGAGAGCGTGCGGCGGACCACCGGGGACGGCGAGCACGACGTGCGTCTCTTCCCGCGCCCCGTCCAGGACGCCCCGCCGATGTACACGGCGGTCGTCGGCAACCCGGCGTCGTACGCCCTTGCGGCCCGGCACGACCTCGGCATCGTCACCAACCTGATGGCGCAGTCGGTCGAGCAGCTCCGCGACAACATCGCGCTGTACCGCCGCACGCGCGCCGAGCACGGCCTCGACCCGGCGGCGGGCCGCGTCGCCGTCCTCCTGCACACCTATCTCGCCGCCGACCACGCGGCGGCCCGCGCCGAGGCCCGCGATCCGCTGTCGCGGTACATGCGCGCCTCGCTCTCCCTGTTCGGCACCGTGGCCAACAGCCTGGGCCACCGCGTCGACCTGTCCCAGCTCAGCGAGGACGACCTCGACGTGGTCTTCCGGCGCGCCTACGACCGCTACTGCGACCAGCGGGCCCTGATAGGCAGCCCCGAGAGCGTGACGCCGGTCGTGGACGGGGTGAGCGCCGCCGGGGCCGACGAGGTCATCGCGCTCGTCGACTTCGGCGTCCGGCCGGAGTCACTGCGCGCGGGCCTCACGCACCTGGCCGCGCTGCGCCGCGACTATCGCCCGGGGGCAGACACACCCGAACGCCCGGAGGCAGACACACCCGAACCGGCCCCGCTCACGGAGGCCGATCACGGCGCGCCGCTGTCCCCCGGGCAGGAGCGCATCTGGTTCCTGGAGCAGATGCTGCCCGGCCGCACCGCGTACAACGAGACCAAGGCCGTCGCGCTCGAAGGACCCCTCGACGTGCCCGCGCTGCGTGCCGCCCTGGCCGACCTCGTCGCGCGGCACGAGAGCCTGCGCACCGTCTTCCGTGAAGTGGCGGGCGCGCCGCGGCAGTTCGTCCGGGCCCCGGGGGCCGCCGACTGCGTCGACGTCGCCGTGGTCGACGGCACGGGGCCGGGGGACGCGGTGGCCGCCGCGCTGCGGGAGGGCAGCGAGCGCCGCTTCGACCTCGCGCGGGGCCCGCTGTTCGTGGCGCGGCTGGTGCGGCTCGGCGCCGAGCGCCACGTCCTCGTCCTGTCCCTGCACCACATCGTGATGGACGCGGCGTCGGCCGCCGTGCTCGCCCGTGACGTGTCGGCCCTGTACCGCGCGCGGACGACGGGCGCGCCGGCCGGCCTGCCGCCGCTCCCGCGCACCTACGCCGACCACGCCCGCGAGCGGCTCACCGCCCTCGACGGCGAGCGGGCGGCCGCGGACCTCGCGTACTGGACCAAGGTCCTCGACGGCGAGCTGCCCGTGCTCGCGCTCCCCGCCGACCGGCCGCGGCCCGCCGTGATGACGTCGAACGGCCGCGCCCTGTTCCGCACGCTGGACCCGGAGCTGTCCGCCCGGGTGCGGGCGTTCAGCCGGGAGCGGCGCGGCACCCTCTTCATGACCCTGCTCGCCGGGTACGCGGCCGCGCTGCACCGCGTCACCGGGCAGGACGACCTCGTCATCGGCACCCCGATGTCGGACCGGCCGCGCGGCTTCGAGGACGTGATCGGGTTCTTCGTCAACACCCTGGCGCTGCGCGTCGACCTGTCCGGGTCCCCGGACTTCGACACGCTCCTCGACCGGGTGCGCGGGGTGGCCCTGGACGCGTACGACCACGCCGACGTGCCGTTCGAGGCGGTCGTGCGGAAGCTGGCGCCGCCGCGCGCCCTCGACCGCACCCCGGTCTTCCAGACGCTCGCCGAGTTCGAGTCCGGCGACCCGTTCCGCTTCGACCTGCCCGGGGTGCGCGCGACGCCGCTCGACTCGGGCCCCGACAAGGCCCTGACGGACCTCAGCGTGTACTTCACCGACCAGGCGGACGGCATCCGCTGTCACCTGGAGTACAGCACCGACCTGTTCGACGAGGCGACGGTCGACGCGCTCTTCGGGACGCTGCGGGACGTGCTGGCCGACGCGGTGGGCCACGGCGCGGCGCCGCGGCGGGAGGGCGCCGTTCCCGTCCCTGCGGGCCGGGGGCGCGGTCCGGTGAAGGAGCGCACGCGCCGCACCGTCGACGCCCTGGTCGCGCGGTGGGCGGTCAGCACCCCGGACCGCACCGCCGTCGAGAGCGGGACGACGACCCTGACGTACCGGGACCTCGACGAGCGGGCGGAGCGGCTCGCGGACGTCCTGCGCTCGCGGGGCGCGGCGGACGGCGCCCCGGTCGCCCTGTGGCTGCCGCGCGGCGCGGACCTGGTCGTCGCCATGCTCGCGGCCCTCAAGTCGGGCCAGGGATACGTCCCGTTGGACCCGGCGCTCGGCCGGGCCCGTGCCACGACCGTGCTCGCGGAGTGCGGCGCCCGGGTCCTGGTGACGCGGGACGGGGCGGACGACGCGCCGACACCACCCGGCGGCATCACGGTCGTCGAGGTGAACTCCCGGGCACCGCACGGGAGTCGGAAGCGGGCCGCGACCGACCCCGAGTCCCTGTGCTGCGCCCTCTACACGTCCGGCAGCACGGGCACGCCCAAGGGCGTGGCGATCCCGCACCGGGCCGTCGTGGACCTGTGCCAGTGGCACCACGAGCGCTTCGGGTTCACGGCCGACGACCGCGGCGCGGCCGTGTGCAGCCAGGGCTTCGACGCCGCCGTCCTGGAGATCTGGCCGACGCTCACCGCGGGCGCCACGGTGGTCGTGGCCGACGACACCGAGGAGGACGTGCGCCGCGACCCGGCCGCGCTCGCCCGGTGGTACCGCGACCGGCGGATCACGTTCACCATCCTGCCGACGGCGCTCGGCGAAGCGGTACTCACACTGCCTGAGCCCCAACAGCCGCCACTGCGGCACCTGTTGATCGGCGGCGACGTGCTGCGCACCCGGCCGCGCCCCGGCGCCCCGTACGAGACGGTGAACGTCTACGGGCCCACCGAGACGACGGTCCTGTGCACGACCGCGACGGTGCCGCCCGCGGAGCCGGGTGCCGACCAGGCCCCGATCCCGATCGGCCGCCCCGTGGACAACGTCGCGCTCCGCGTCCTGACGCCGGGCGGCGCCGAGGCCGGGGTCGGCGAGGTGGGGGAACTGTACGTCGGCGGCCCCGGTGTGGCCCTCGGCTACCTGGGGCGCCCGGACCTGACGGCGGAGCGCTTCGTGGCCGGACCCGAGGGCGGCGGACGCTGGTACCGCACCGGCGACCTGGTGTGCTGGACGGAGGACGGCTCGCTCGCCTTCCACGGCCGGGCCGACGACCAGGTGAAGATCCGGGGCTTCCGCGTGGAGCCCGAGGAGGCCGCGCACGCCCTCAACGGCCTGCCGGAGATCCGGGCGGCCGTCGTCCTCGCCCACCGCGACCGGCGGGGCGACGCGCGCCTCGCCGCGTACGTGGTGCCCGCGGGGCCCGCGCCCGACGAGCGGGAGTTCGCGGACCGCATGACCCGCGCCCTGGCCGGACGCCTCCCGGACCACCTCGTCCCGCACGCCTGGGCGGTGCTGCCCCGCCTCCCGCTGTCCACGAACGGCAAGGTGGACCGCACGGCGCTGCCGCCCGCGTCCCTGGTGACCGCGACGACCGCACCGACGACCACACCGGCGGGCACCCGGCCCGTCACCGAGCACGGCGGTCCACCCATCCCGGCGGACACCGAGGCGCGCCTGCGCCGCCTGTGGGCCGAGGAGTTCGACACGCCCGCGGAGACACTCGACCCCGACGCCACCTTCTACGACCTCGGGGGCCACTCGATCAAGGCGATGCGCCTGGCCAACGCCGTACGCGAGGAGTTCGGCGTCGACTATCCCGTCGCGCACCTGTACCAAGGGCCGACGCTGCGCGCGATGGCGGCGTACCTCCGGGGCACCGACGAGCCGGTGGCCGGGCGGGCGCCCGCCACCAAGCAGCAGACGATGTTCCTCAACCGGCACGGCACCCACCCCCATCCGCAGATCTACAACGTGGCCCTGCGCCTCACCCTCACCGGCGACCTGGACGTACCGGCCCTGCGCACGGCCCTGTCCCAGCTCGTGGCCCGGCACGAGTCGCTGCGCACCCGCTTCGTACGCGAGGACGAGGAGTGGTGGCAGGAGCCCGTGCCCCCACGCCCGGTGGAACTGCCGGAGGAGGACCTGCGAACCCACCAAGGCCCGACCGCCCGCACCAAGACAGAGACACAGACAGAGACGGAGGCGGAGACGGAGACGGAGGCGGCGCGCATCGCGGCCCGGACTGCCGCGACGCCCTTCTCGCTCGACGGCGCCCTGACCCCCGTACTGCGACTCCTGCGCACGGGCGACGACCGCTGGGCGCTGCTCTTCGTCCTGCACCACGCCATGTGCGACGGCTGGGCGGTGAGCGTCCTGCTGCGCGAACTGGCCGCGCTGTACCGGGCGGCGGTCACCGGAGAGCCGCACGGCCTGCCCGGGAACGTGCCGCAGCCGCGCGACTTCGCGCACTGGCAGCGCGAGCACGCCAAGCCGCGCGGCCCGCTGCTCGACCACTGGGCGCGCGAGCTCGACGGCGCCTCGTTCAGGCCCGCGCTGCCCCTGGACCGGCCGCGCCCGCAGGAGTTGAGCGGCGCGGGCGACGTGGTGGTGTTCACGGTGCCCGCGGCGGTGCGCGCCGGGGTGGAGGCACTGGCGCGCCGGCACCGTACGACGCCGTTCGCGGTGACCGCCGCCGCCCTCGGGAAACTGGTCGGGGACCTGTCGGGCGAGCCGGACGTGCTGATCGCGGTCGCGTACGCCAACCGTGAGCTGCGCGCGTTCGAGTCGCTCGTGTCCGCGACGGTCTCGAACTTCACGCTACGGGTACGCGGCGGCGAAGCCGAGTCCTTCGGGGCGCTCGTGGACCAGGTGGCCCGTACGTCCGTGGCGGCCATCGACCACGTGGCGCCCCTGCGCGACCTCGCGCCGGAGCTCGGCGAGCGCCTCGGCACGGAGGTGCCCGACCGGATGCCGCTGGCCTTCCAGTACCAGAACTCCCTGGAGACGGACATCGACCTGCCGGGGTTGACCACGGCAGTGGACGACCTCCCGATAGCCGCCGCCCGCTCCGAGCTCAACCTGGGCCTGATACCCAGCGGCGACGCGCTCTCGGGCTACGTGGAGTTCTCAGCCGACCTGTGGGACCGCGAGACGATCGAAGCCTGGACAAGGGCATACGTCGACCTGCTGAAACGATCAAGCCCGTCCGGCGTTTGAGGACGAGCGCGAAGCGCGGATAAAAGGGGGGTCCAGG
>NZ_JBHYJH010000064.1:0-44524 GCF_042740445.1 Streptomyces sp. NPDC059003
CCCCACCCTCGCCCGCCGCCGCCACGCATTCCTCCGAGACCCCTCCCTGCGCCGAGGCCCCCGTGGGCGCGGACACCGAGGAGACCGCCCCCGTCACGGACGCCACCGTGACCCGCGCCGCCGCAGAGCCCGCCGAGGCCCCCGAGGCGCCGCGCCGCGCCCGCCGCCGCGCGACCCGTGCCGCCGCCGCGCCCGCCGCCGAGGCGAAGCCCGCGGCCGCGGACACCGAGGCCGCCGCCACGGACGCGCAGGACGCCCCGAAGGCCGCCGCCCGCAAGGCCGAGCCCGCCGAAGCCGTCGAGGCCGACGCCGACGCCGCGCCCCGCGCCCGTACCCGCCGCCGTGCGACCCGCAAGGCCGCCGCCGGGTTCAGCGCGCCCGCGGAGCAGCGGACGAAGGACACGGACGAGAGCGGGGACCGTCCGTCGCGGCCCGCCGTCGCCGTGTTCCAGGCGCCCGTGTTCACCGAGCCGATGTTCCAGACCCCGGAGCGCGCCGCGGCCGCTGCCGCCGCCGAGGCGGCCGAGGCCGAGGACACGGCCGTCGCCGCCGCCGAGGAGGAGCCGGCCCCGCGCCGCCGTCGCCGCCGCCGTGCCGCGGACGAGCAGCCCGCCGCCCCTGCGGCACCGGCCGCCGAGGAGACCGTGACCGCCGACGAGCCGCAGGACGCGGACGCCGACGCGGAGGCCGACGAGGCCGACGATGCCGCCGACGCCGAGGAGTCCGGCGAGCGCCAGGGCCGTCGCCGTCGCCGTGGTGGCCGTCGCCGCCGCCGCGGTGAGTCCGCCGAGTCCGACGACGTGGCCGCCGAGCAGGCGGAGCAGGACGCCGAGGACACCGCGGAGCAGGCCGAGGAGGACGCCGAGGACGCGGAGGACGCGGCCGAGGACGCCGACGACTCCGCCGAGGGCTCCGGCGGCAGCTCCAGCAGCAGCCGTCGCCGCCGTCGCCGTCGCCGCCGTGCCGGTGACGCCGCCGAGACCGAGCCGGGCGAGGGCGACCCGGAGCGCACGGTCGTGAAGGTGCGCGAGCCGCGCAAGAAGAGCGACGACGCGCCGTCGGACGAGGTGCAGTCCATCAAGGGCTCGACCCGTCTGGAGGCCAAGAAGCAGCGCCGCCGCGAGGGCCGCGAGCAGGGCCGCCGCCGGGTGCCGATCATCACGGAGGCCGAGTTCCTGGCCCGCCGCGAGGCGGTCAACCGCGAGATGATCGTCCGCCAGAACGGCGACCGCACCCAGATCGGCGTGCTCGAGGACAACATCCTCGTGGAGCACTACGTCAACAAGGAGCAGTCGACGAGCTACGTCGGCAACGTCTACCTGGGCAAGGTGCAGAACGTCCTGCCGTCGATGGAGGCCGCCTTCATCGACATCGGCAAGGGCCGCAACGCCGTCCTGTACGCGGGCGAGGTCAACTTCGAGGCGCTGGGCATGGCCAACGGGCCGCGCCGCATCGAGTCCGCCCTCAAGTCCGGCCAGTCCGTGCTCGTGCAGGTCACCAAGGACCCGATCGGCCACAAGGGCGCCCGCCTGACCAGCCAGGTCTCGCTGCCCGGCCGGTACCTGGTCTACGTGCCCGAGGGCTCGATGACCGGCATCAGCCGCAAGCTGCCCGACACCGAGCGGGCGCGTCTGAAGACCATCCTCAAGAAGATCGTCCCCGAGGACGCGGGCGTCATCGTGCGCACCGCCGCCGAGGGCGCGAGCGAGGACGAGCTGCGCCGTGACGTCGAGCGGCTCCAGGCGCAGTGGGAGGACATCCTCAAGAAGTCGAAGATGACCACGACCAGCTCGCCGAGCCTGCTGTACGGCGAGCCGGACATGACCGTCCGCGTGGTCCGCGACATCTTCAACGAGGACTTCTCGAAGGTCATCATCAGCGGCGACGAGGCGTGGGAGACCATCCACGGATACGTCTCGCACGTCGCGCCCGACCTGGCGGACCGGCTGCAGCGCTGGACGTCCGAGGTCGACGTCTTCGCGACGTACCGGATCGACGAGCAGCTCGCCAAGGCGCTCGACCGCAAGGTGTGGCTGCCGAGCGGCGGCTCCCTGGTGATCGACAAGACCGAAGCGATGGTCGTGATCGACGTCAACACCGGCAAGTTCACCGGTCAGGGCGGCAACCTCGAAGAGACCGTGACCAGGAACAACCTGGAGGCGGCCGAGGAGATCGTGCGCCAGCTGCGCCTTCGCGACCTGGGCGGCATCGTCGTCATCGACTTCATCGACATGGTCCTGGAGTCCAACCGGGACCTGGTCCTGCGCCGGATGCTGGAGTGCCTGGGCCGGGACCGCACGAAGCACCAGGTCGCCGAGGTCACCTCGCTGGGCCTGGTGCAGATGACCCGCAAGCGGGTCGGCCAGGGCCTCCTGGAGTCCTTCTCCGAGACCTGCGTCCACTGCAACGGCCGCGGCGTGATCGTCCACATGGACCAGGCGACGACGGCCGGTGGCGGCGGCAAGCGCAAGAAGCGCGGTCGCGGTGGCGCGGCCGAGCACACGCACGAGGCCGCTGCGGCGGTCGAGTCGGGCGTGACGGAGGCCGCCGAGACGACGGCCGAGGTCGCGGCGGAGGTCGCCGAGCCGGTGGCGCTGCCGGAGCCTGACTTCGCGCCCGACGAGGAGCTGTACAGCAGCGCGGCGGAGGCCGAGGCGGCCGCGTCCCGTGGCCGTTCGCGGCGCCGGGCCACGCGCCGGGCGTCGGCTCCGGCGGGCGCGCCGAAGCAGGAGACCGCGGAGCAGCCCGAGAAGGCCGAGAAGCCTGAGAAGGCCGAGAAGGCCGAGAAGGTCGGCAAGGCGGACAAGGCCGGTAAGAAGGCCAAGTCCCGCGCGGCCAAGGCCGAGACCATTGAGGCCGTCGAGGCCGCGGAGGCCGTGGAGACTGCTGAGGTCGCTCCGGCCGCCGAGGCCGCGCCTGAGGCGCCGGTCGCCGAGGCCGCCGACGTCGTCGAGGCCCCGGCCGCGGACGCCGTCGCGGCGCCCGCCGAGGACGACGCCGCCCCCAAGGGACGTACGCGTCGTCGTGCGACCCGCAAGGCGACGGCCCCGGCCGGTTCGCCGAAGGCGGCGGGCGAGGGCGAGATCGTCGTCGCGGATGCGGCCCGCCAGGAGGCCGTGGCGCCGGAGCCCGAGGCCGCCCCGGCCCCGGTCGTCGAGGCGCCCGCGGCACCCGAGGCGGCGGAGGCCCCCGCGGCCCCGGCCCGCCCGCGTCGCCGTGCCGTCCGCAAGGCGACCGCGCCGACCGCGTCCGAGGAGGCGGCCGTGGTGGTCGTCCCGTCGGCGGAGAAGGCCGAGCAGCCGGCCGAGGCCCCGGCAGCCGTGGACGGGGACGCCCCGGTCGCGGACGCCGGCGCGGAGGACGAGGCCAAGGCCGCCAAGAAGACGGCGCGCAAGACGGCCAAGAAGGCCACCGCCAAGAAGGCCGCGACGAAGAAGACCGCGGCCAAGAAGACGGCGGCCAAGAAGACGGCCACCACGAAGAAGGCGGCCGCCAAGAAGACGACGGCCAAGAAGGCCGCGACGAAGAAGACCGCCACGAAGAAGGCCGCGGCGGCGGAGCAGTCGTCGCCGTCCGCCGTGTCGGCCGACGCGAGCTGACCCGAAGGGTCACGGCGCTCCAGGTGCCCCCGTCCGGCGATTGCGCCGGGCGGGGGCATCCGCGTACGCACGTCACTGTGGTCTCCGCGCTCCCCCTGTGACGTATCCGTCACCTAGCTGTCTTCCACCTATCTGTCTTCGTTTTGTCCTTTCCGCCCCGCACTTGGTGCCCGGTGTGGATACCTGTAAGACTCACCGGGTCCGTTGAGCAAGGGGAGGGGATGGACGTGGCGGAAGCGCGCCCACGAGGGATACGGCTGAGGGGGACGGGACGCCACCGCGCGGTGCGGCCCGCGAAGGGCGGACGGCAGGCCGCGGCGTTCGCCACGGTGCTCTCCGCGGCCGCGAGCCTCCCGGCCGCGGGCACCGCCACCGCCGCCCCCGCCGAGGAGACGCCCCGCTGGACCGAGGGGCCGGTCTTCAACGACCCGCTGGGCACCGTCGAGGCGCAGCACGCGATCCGCACCCGCCTCATCGAGCTGACCGACGCCGCCGTGCCCGGCTCCACGATCAAGGTCGCGGTCTACCACGTGTGGGAGGCCCCGGTCGTCGAGGCCCTCGTGAACGCCCACCGGCGCGGCGTGCACATCCAGATCCTGCTCGACTCGACCAGCAGGACGGACCGCCCGGACAACACCGCGTACCGCACGCTCGCGGACGCGCTCGGCACCAGCAGGACCAAGCCGTCGTTCGTGACGCTGTGCCCGAAGGACAAGTCGTGCCTGGGCGATCCCCGGTACGGCAAGTCGATCATGCACAACAAGTTCTGGCTGTTCTCCGAGGTCAAGGGCGCCCGGGACGTCGTCGTGGAGACCACGTCGAACTCGACGCCGTCGGCGCACACCAAGTTCTTCAACGACGCGCTCGTGCTGCCGGACAACCCGGCGATGTACGACGCGTTCGCGGACTACTTCGACGACATGGTCCGCAAGGACTGGCGGGCCTGGGACTACCGCACGGTCAGCAACGGCGCGTACAAGGCGTACTTCTTCCCGCGCAGCGGCACCGTCAACGAGACCGACACCATGTACTCGGTCCTGAACAACGTGGGCTGCACCTACAAGGACGCGAACGGCGTCCTGCGCGCCACCAAGGTCCGCGCCTCCATCTTCAAGATCACGCGCAAGCAGATCGCCGACAAGCTGGTCTCCCTGAAGAAGGCGGGCTGCTCGGTGGACCTCGTGTACGCCGAGACGGACAGCGCCAAGAGCCAGAACGGCAAGCCCGGCACCTGGGAGGCGCTGCACAAGAGCGGCGGCCCGTCCGTGCGCTGCTTCAACGACGACCGGGACCCGCTCAGGCCGGGGCAGAAGCTCACGACGCCGTACATCATCCACAGCAAGTACGTGCTGATCGACGGCAAGTACGACGGCAAGATCAACAAGGTGTCCTTCACCGGCTCGCAGAACTACACCGCGCCCGCCCTGCGCGAGAACGACGAGCTGATCGTCAAGGTCGACGACGACGCGGTGCACGACACGTACCGGAGGCACTTCGACCGCGTGAAGAAGGTCGCCTGGCCGGGCACGCGCGACACGACGAACCTGTGCAAGGGCGTGAAGCCGCTCCCGCCGGACGGCGAGAAGCCGACGCACTAGGGCACGGGGCGTACGGGGGGAGGGGCCCGGTTTGACCCGTCCGGGTGGGGCCCGTAACCTTGACCGTCGGCGTGTCCATAGACGCGCTTCACCTCCGTAAACCTTTATTCCTCCCAGAATCCGCGAATCCGTGGATCCGGGGAGAGGCCGCTCGCGCGCCCCGCGCCGGGTGGCTGGACTGCGGGGGTCCCGTTCCGAGCGAGAGAGAGATCCGCGTGTACGCCATCGTGCGCAGCGGTGGTCGCCAGCACAAGGTTGCTGTCGGCGACATCGTTGAGGTTGACAAGATTTCCACCGCCAAGGTTGGCGACACGGTAGAGCTCTCTACCCTGCTCGTTGTCGACGGCGAGTCCGTGACCAGCGACCCGTGGGTGCTGGCCGGCATCAAGGTCCAGGCTGAGATCGTGGACCACCACAAGGGCCAGAAGATCGACATTCTGCGCTACAAGAACAAGACCGGCTACCGCCGTCGTCAGGGCCACCGCCAGCAGTACACGGCGATCAAGGTCACTGAGATCCCCACGGCTGCGAAGTAAGGGACTGAGGAGACATGGCACACAAGAAGGGCGCATCGTCCACCCGGAACGGTCGCGACTCCAACGCTCAGCGGCTCGGCGTGAAGCGCTTCGGCGGTCAGCTCGTCAACGCCGGTGAGATCCTGGTCCGCCAGCGCGGCACCCACTTCCACCCGGGCGCGGGCGTCGGCCGCGGCAAGGACGACACGCTGTTCGCCCTGGACGCCGGTGCGGTGGAGTTCGGTACCCACCGCGGCCGCAAGGTCGTGAACATCGTTCCGGTCGCCTGAACGGCTTCCTGACCGGTATTTTTCGCGAGGCGGACCTCACTTCCCGTACGGGAAGCGGGTCCGCCTTTCGCGTGTTTTGAATAGACGCAGTAGCAGTAGACATTTCCGTACGTTTCTGGAGGCCTGAACCATGACCACCTTCGTGGACCGCGTCGAGCTGCATGTCGCCGCGGGTAGCGGAGGCCACGGCTGTGCCTCCGTGCACCGGGAGAAGTTCAAGCCGCTCGGCGGCCCGGACGGCGGCAACGGCGGCCGGGGCGGCGACGTGATCCTCACGGTCGACCAGTCCGTGACCACGCTGCTCGAGTACCACCACAGCCCGCACCGCAAGGCCACCAACGGCAAGCCCGGCGAGGGCGGCAACCGCTCCGGCAAGGACGGCCAGGACCTCACCCTGCTGGTCCCGGACGGCACGGTCGTCCTCGACAAGCAGGGCAACGTGCTCGCGGACCTCGTCGGGCACGGCACCTCGTACGTCGCCGCGCAGGGCGGCCGCGGCGGGCTCGGCAACGCGGCGCTCGCCTCCGCGCGGCGCAAGGCGCCCGGCTTCGCGCTGCTCGGCGAGCCCGGCGACGGCGGCGACATCGTCCTGGAGCTCAAGACGGTCGCCGACGTGGCGCTCGTCGGCTATCCCAGCGCCGGCAAGTCCTCGCTGATCTCCGTCCTGTCCGCAGCCAAGCCGAAGATCGCGGACTACCCGTTCACGACGCTCGTGCCCAACCTGGGCGTGGTCACCGCGGGCTCGACGGTCTACACGATCGCCGACGTCCCCGGGCTCATCCCCGGCGCCAGCCAGGGCAAGGGCCTCGGCCTGGAGTTCCTGCGCCACGTCGAGCGGTGCAGCGTGCTCGTGCACGTCCTCGACACGGCCACCCTCGAATCCGACCGCGACCCGGTCTCCGACCTGGACGTCATCGAGGACGAGCTGCGGCAGTACGGCGCGGGCCTGGAGACCAGGCCGCGCCTCGTCGTCCTCAACAAGGTCGACATCCCCGACGGCCAGGACCTCGCCGACATGGTGCGGCCCGACCTGGAGGCCCGCGGCTACCGCGTCTTCGAGGTGTCCGCCGTGGCCCACAAGGGCCTCAAGGAGCTGTCGTTCGCGCTCGCCGAGCTCGTCGCCGAGGCGCGGGCCGCCAAGCCCAAGGAAGAGGCCACGCGCATCGTCATCCGGCCGAAGGCCGTCGACGACACGGGCTTCACGGTCACGCGCGAGGAGGAGGGCGGCGACGCCGTGTTCCGCGTGCGCGGCGAGAAGCCGGAGCGCTGGGTGCGGCAGACCGACTTCAACATCGACGAGGCCGTCGGCTACCTCGCCGACCGGCTCAACCGCCTGGGCGTCGAGGACGCCCTGATGAAGGCGGGCGCCCGCGCGGGCGACGGCGTGGCCATCGGCCCCGAGGACAACGCCGTCGTCTTCGACTGGGAGCCGTCGATGTCCGCCGGCGCCGAGATGCTCGGCCGCCGCGGTGAGGACCACCGGTTCGAGGCCCCGAGGCCCGCCGCGCAGCGCCGCCGCGACCGCGAGGCGGAGCGCGACGAGGCGGAGAAGGCGTACGACGACTTCGAACCGTTCTAGACGGGAGGGCGTGGCCGTTCGGCCCGCACCCATCCCGTACGCATGAGGAAGGCCCCGGAGCATCAGCTCCGGGGCCTTCCTCATGCGCTCAGCGTGCGCTCAGAGCGGCTTTACGCCGACTCCAGCTCCTCCGCCCCCGCCTCGGCGGCGTCCGACGCCTCGGCCTCGTCCAGGGAGTCCTCGCGCTGCGCGGGGATCTCCGCCGCGAGGCGGGCGGCGACGCGGGTCCTGCGGGCGTCGGCCTTGGCCGAGAGCGCGAGCGCCGCCGCGTTGAAGCGGACCAGGGAAGGCGGGTCGGAGGGCCCCAGGAGGTGCTCCTTGAGCTCGGCGCGCGCCTCGGCGTACACGTCGAGCTCGGGGGCGCGCACGGCCGCCAGAAGCGCCGGTACGCCCTCCGCCTCCGGCGAGAGGATCGTCGCGGCCCGCACGGTCGGGAACCCGGCGCGGAAGTCGGCCTCGGTCATCCCGGAGGTGTTGGCCACGGCGTACGGCTTCTCGCTGCTCAGCCAGTCCGAGACCACCGACGAGACGTCGCTGATGAGCACGTCGGCCTGGTTGAAGCAGGAGAAGATCGCGGGCTTGGACTCGACGATCTGGTGCTCCCACTCCGGCAGCGACGCCCAGTACGCGGACTCCCAGGCCGCCGTGGCCTCGGCGATGGCGGCACGGATGTCGCCGTCCGGGGCGCCCTGGAGCATCATGCGCTCCTGCTCGTCGGCGCTCTTGCGGAACTTCTTCGCCGTGAGCAGGCTCAGCTCCTCGGCGCGGCGCTCCAGCTCGGCGGCGGCCTCCGGGCCGGGCCGGGCGCCGGAGCGCTGCGCGGCGGCCTCGCGGATCATGTCCTTGATGCGCGCGTTGGCGGCGCCCGCGGCCGGGTTCTGCGAGCCGGTCATCGGGTGCGGCTTGTAGATGAGGCGCACGCCGGGGTCGGCGAGCAGGTGCCGGACGATGTTCTCGCCCGCGAGGACCACGGAGGTGTTGCCGGGGTTGCCGTCCCAGCCCTCCCAGGTGGGCGCGTACAGGACGGTCGTGTACGCACCGGTCGGCGCGCCCGCGTACGGGCGGATCGGCGACAGCTGCGGGCGGCCGACCTCCACGACGTCCTTGTCCTCGACGCCGATGTCGGCGAGCTGGTAGCGCTCGCGCGCCGCGGGGCCCGCCACCCACACCTCGTCGTACGCCTTGGCGTACGGGTTGCAGGAGGACAGCTTGTCGCTCTCGCCGTGGTTGATGAAGGCGTGCTTGATGGACGGGATGCGCAGGACCTGCGAGGTCTTCGCCGCGTTCGCCGGGTGCAGCAGCATCTTCAGGGTCGACTGCTCCAGGGAGAACATCGTGGCGACCTTGGGGAAGCAGATGATCGGCACGTCCGTGGAGTCGATCTTCTGCACCATGAAGCGCTCACGCAGCACGATCAGCGGGTTGCCGTCGAGCTGCGAGAGCGTGGAGAGCCACATGTTCGCCTGGTACGCCGACGTGGTGCCGCCGGAGAAGTACATGCCGACCGTGGGCCGGTACGCGGCCAGCCACTGGTCGAGCCACTCCATGACGGCCTCGCCGCTCTTGGCGCGCTTCTTCGGCAGCAGCCAGCTGGCGAGGTACACGGTGCCGGCGGCCATCATCGCGACGGAGACGCCGAGCCCGATGCCGCCCCACACCGCGTCCTTGGTGGCCGCCGTCACGAGCAGGCCGATGGTGGCGGGCCAGGAGAGGGTGAGCAGCCGGTAGGCGTGGCGGCGGGCGAAGAGCCGCGGCGGGGCGGCGCTCAGACGCAGCGCGGAGGTGTCGATGTTGCGGGTGACGATCGGCAGCGCGCGGGTGCGCCGCACCATCACGGCCGCGGCCGTGCAGGCGAAGTGCAGGGCGTAGAAGCCGAGCAGCGAGATCGTCAGCGGCGACTGCTCGGACAGCGGCTCGATGCCGTCGATGCGCAGCAGGCCGACCAGGATCAGCATGTCGCGCAGCAGCTGCCGGATGGTGACGTCGAAGCGGATCTTGCCAAGGAGGGACAGCAGCCCCGGCTGCTTTTTCTGCAGGTAGAGGTCGAGCGCGAGGTTCGCCGCCGACGCGGCGATGAACACCGGTACGTACGGGACCAGAGCGGTCACGAGCTGGGCCGCGAAGAGTGCGAACATCGTCAGCAGCGCGGTGAGCTGCAGGACGCGGCGGGGTGCGAGTCCGGCGGAGGGCACGGGCTTGGGCTCCTGGCGGGGGGCGGTCGGACGGGGGCGGGCGGTGCGATGGGTCCGGACGTGCGGCCGACGCCGTCAACCGTCCGGATAAGTAGAAGACCCCTGACCGTATGACGCGCAGTGCCTCCGGAGCAATCTTCCGTGATGCCAATCACCGCATAAAGGGCCAAAGGTCATGGAACCCGGGGGACTGAATCCCCCTCTTGGTCACTCAGGGGCCCCGGCCCGTCCGCCCGCCGAAACGCGGGGGCGTCCACGCGCCGTCTTCGCGTAGATTGCAGATCCAGCCGCAACGGGATCATTGGGGAAGCGCGTGACAAGGCAGGGCGTGGCAGAGGCCCACCGGGTCGTAGTCAAGGTGGGGTCCTCCTCGCTGACCACCGCGTCGGGCGGCCTCGACGCGGACCGCGTCGACGCCCTCGTCGACGTACTGGCCAAGAGCAGAAGCGGCGGCGAGCGCGAGATCGTGCTCGTCTCCTCCGGCGCCATCGCCGCCGGGCTCGCACCGCTCGGCCTGCGCCGCCGCCCCAAGGACCTGGCCCGCCAGCAGGCCGCCGCCAGCGTCGGCCAGGGCCTCCTCGTCGCCCGCTACACGGCGTCCTTCGCCCGCTACGGCGTACGCGTCGGCCAGGTCCTGCTCACCACCGACGACACCAGCCGCCGCGCCCACCACCGCAACGCCTCGCGCACCCTCGACAAGCTCCTCGCGATGGGCGCCCTGCCCGTCGTCAACGAGAACGACACCGTCGCGACCGACGAGATCCGCTTCGGCGACAACGACCGCCTCGCCGCCCTCGTCGCCCACCTCGTCCGCGCCGACCTGCTCGTGCTGCTCTCCGACGTCGACGGCCTGTACGACGGCGACCCCGCGGCCGCGGGCACCGCCCGGATCGCCGAGGTCACCGGGCCCGCCGACATAGCGCACGTCAAGATCGGCAGCGCGGGCAAGGCGGGCGTCGGCACCGGCGGCATGGTCACCAAGGTCGAGGCCGCCCGGATCGCCGCCGCCGCGGGCATCCCCGTCGTCCTGACCTCCGCGAGCCAGGCCGCCGACGCCCTCGCGGGCCGCGACACGGGCACGTACTTCCACCGCACGGGACGCCGCTCCGCGGACCGGCTCCTGTGGCTCCAGCACGCCTCGGAGCCGCGCGGCTCCCTCACCCTCGACGACGGGGCGGTGCGCGCGGTCGTCGAGGGCCGCAAGTCGCTGCTGCCCGCAGGCATCGCCGCGGTCGAGGGCGAGTTCATCGCGGGCGACCCGGTGGAGCTGCGGGACACCTCGGGGCGCTCCGTCGCGCGCGGCCTGGTGAACTACGACGCGAAGGAGCTGCCCCGCCTCTTCGGCCGCTCCACCCGCGACCTCGCCCGCGAGCTCGGCCCCGCCTACGAGCGGGAAGTGGTGCACCGCGACGACCTGGTGCTGCTCCACCACTGACAGTGACACTGGCGCCCCACCCCCCCCTAGCCCCGGCCGCGCCAACGGCACCAGCGGAAAACAGGCCGAAAACAGGCGCGAACACCGCACGACGCCTGTCCCGCGCGAGGTGAAACTCCCCAAAACCGCCCCGCGAGAGCGCTTGTCCTGCTCAACTTTGTGGCAGGGCAGTTCCGCACGACCGTTGCATATCCGCACCACCACTGGTTGAAGGAGGCCGTCGTGAGACGAGTGCGCCAAGGGGCGGCGTCCCGCGGGTCGGCCGAGCGCGCGCTGACGAGCGTCGCTGCGGGGGCGACGTACGCCGGTGACACGCACGGGGGCCACGAGCGGGAGGCAGGGCAGACACAGGAGACCAAGGACGGCGAGAGCGTGGAGGCGCCCCGCCTCTGGCACGTCACGCTGAGCGTGTCCGGCGAGCGGACACCGCTGCAGGAGATCAGACGCGGCCTCGAACAGCTCGCCCACGACCACCCCTTTCTGCTGACCAGCCGGTACGCCCACGACCACGCGGAGATCCGCTACTGGGAAGAGGCCCGCGACCTGCACGACGCCGCCGCGGTGGCGCTGCGCCTGTGGGGCGAGCACCGGCAGAGCGCCCAGCTGCCGCCGTGGGAGATCGTCGGCCTCGAGGTCATCGACCGCGACACCTACCACCAGCGGATCGCGGAGGGCTACGGCCCCCTGCCGGCGACTCCGGTGGGCGTCCACCCGTTCTGAGACCGTTCTGAGAGCTCTGAGAGCGCGGCCGCGGCGGGCCGCGTTCCCGAGGCCCGCCGAGTGCACCGTTTCTGCGGGTCCGGACCGAGGACACGACCGGGTTCCCGGCAGTGGTCAATACCAGCCATGTCTCGCGGAGCGGAATACCCGCTGGACGCCCCCCGGCGCGGGGCTACGCTGCCCCCTATGACCGCCCCGCTCTCCCCGTACGACAACATGACCCCGGTCGCCCAGGCCGCCTACCGCGCCCGCGCCGCCGCCGCGCGGCTCGCCCCGCTGCCACGCGCGGCCAAGGACGACGCGCTGCTCGCGATCGCCGACGCCCTCGAGGTGCGCACGGCGGAGATCGTCAAGGCCAACGCCGAGGACATCGCGCGCGCCCGCGAGGCCGGCACCAGCGAGGCGATCGTCGACCGGCTCACGCTCACCCCCGAGCGGGTGCGCGCCATCGCCTCCGACGTACGGGACGTCGTCGCCCTGCCCGACCCGGTCGGCGAGGTCGTCCGCGGCTCCACGCTGCCCAACGGCATCGACCTGCGCCAGGTCCGCGTCCCGCTCGGCGTCGTCGGCATCATCTACGAGGCCCGCCCGAACGTGACCGTCGACGCCGCCGCCCTCTGCCTGAAGTCGGGCAACGCGGTGCTGCTCCGCGGCTCGTCATCGGCGTACGCGTCCAACACCGCGCTCGTGCGGGTGCTGCGCGACGCCGTCCACGGGGCGGGCCTGCCCGCGGACGCCGTGCAGCTCGTGCCCGGCGAGAGCCGCGACTCCGTGCGCGAGCTGATGCGCGCCCGCGGCCTGGTCGACGTCCTCATCCCGCGCGGCGGCGCCTCGCTGATCAAGACCGTCGTCGAGGAGTCCACCGTCCCCGTCATCGAGACCGGCACCGGCAACTGCCACGTCTACGTGGACGCCCACGCCGACCTCGACATGGCCGTCGAGATCCTGATCAACTCCAAGGCCCACCGCGTCAGCGTGTGCAACGCCGCCGAGACCCTCCTCGTCCACGCCGACATCGCCGACGCCTTCCTGCCGCGCGCCCTCGACGCCCTCGCCGACGCGGGCGTCACCGTGCACGCCGACGAGCGCGTCCAGGAGTACGCCCCGGGCTCGAAGGCGACCGTGGTGCCCGCGACCGCCGAGGACTGGGAGACCGAGTACCTCTCGTACGACATCGCGGCCGCCGTCGTCGACTCCCTGGAGCAGGCCGTCGAGCACATCCGCCTGTGGACCTCCGGGCACACCGAGGCCATCGTCACCACCTCGCAGCAGGCCGCGCGGCGCTTCACCCAGCTCGTCGACTCCACGACGGTCGCCGTGAACGCCTCCACCCGCTTCACCGACGGCGGCCAGTTCGGCTTCGGCGCCGAGATCGGCATCTCCACGCAGAAGCTGCACGCGCGCGGCCCGATGGGCCTTCCGGAACTGACGTCGACGAAGTACATCGTGACCGGGGACGGGCACGTGCGCTGACCCTTCGCGCCGCGCGGGGGCGGCACGGGTCACACCGGCCGAATTCCCTTTCCGTCTGCCCAAATCGCCCCCTTCAGGTCTACGCTGGATCCGTGCCGGAGGACGTGGGGGGCACGCCGTTTCCCGACGGCAGGGAGCCCGACGACGACCGCGACCACGGGGGTGCGGACGACGAGTTCGCCTCCGTGGTCTTCGACGAGGACTTCGTGCGGGCCGCCGAGATCCACGAACCCACCGCCGTGGAGCGCCTGTTGGCCGCCGCCCAGGCCCGCGCCGAGGCGTCCGAGGCCGAGGCCCGCCGCGGCCGCGCCCGCCGCTCGGGAACCGACTCCGCCGACTCCACGGACGACGACTTCGACGACTTCCCCTACGACGGGTACGGCCCGGACGAGAGCGGCGAGTTCGGCCGCGACGGCGAGTACGAGTACGGGAGGTACGGCGAGCTCGACGACCGGGAGTTCCTGGAGGGCGGCCGCTTCGGGCGGCGCGGCAAGGTCCGCTGGCACCGGCCCGTGGCCTGGCTGCTCGCCCTCCTGATGGGCATAGGCATGGTCGCGTTCGCCTTCGCCGCGGTCTACCGGGGGGCGTCGTCCGGCCGCCAGGACCGCATACCCCCGCCCGCCACGACCGAGGTCGAGCAGAGCACGGGCGCCGACGGCACGGGAGCCGAAGGCAAGGGCGGCCCCTCCGCTTCGGCGGAGTTCGGCCAGTCCGCCGTGCCCGCCGAGCCTCGTACGCCGTGACGGGCCCCCACGAACCCCCCTCAAGAGCTTGACGAACGCCCTGAAGACGTCCGTGAGGACTTGTCAGAACTTGTCGTGTACCAGGGCGTTTACCTCGCGGCCCGGAGACCTACCCTGAAGGTATGGGCGGGCCAGGAGAACCACCTGCGGGGACACCCGAGGGCGCTCCCGGTGGTGACGACGAGTACGGCTCCGTCGTCTTCGACGAGTCGTTCGTCCGCGCTGCGCGCCTGCAGGAGTTCTCCGCGCAGGAGCGCATGGGCGAGCACGCCCGCGCCGTGCGCCGCAGGCCGGGACCCCACCACCGGCTCTCCAAGCAAGTGGTGATTCTGGTCGTCCTCATCGCCGTCGCCTTCGGCACCGCGATCTACATGGGCGTGCGCCACCCGTACCAGACGCCCGCCGCCCAGCGCCCCGAGCCGCTGCGCATGACGGTCGTCCCGCTCGCCCCGCAGGGCCGCGTCCCCGGCAGCGAGAAGGTCGCCGACCTGTTCGCGAAGAGCCCCGCCGCCCAGTTCGGCGTCGGCGCGAGCGGCATCACGATGCCCGCGGTCCACCGCACCGCGCACTTCTCCGAGGAGCAGGTCCGCTCCGCGCTCGCCACCGCCAAGGACTACCTCGTCGAGTCCTCGCTCGACCCCGAGGTGCTCACCGGACGCGCCATCCGCTCCGCCCGCGTCCTGCTCGACCCGGCCCAACTCGACCAGTTCGACCGCAGTTTCACCCACCCCGCGACCGACGGACGGCACGCGCCCACCGGCTGGCTGGTGCGCTTCGACCCGGAGCGGACGGCGCTCGCGGCCCCCGGCGTCCGCGTCCGCGGCACCCTGCGGGCCGTCGAGGCGAGCAAGGACACCCTCGACGTGTCCTCCGACCACACCTTCGTCTACGCGCTGCGCCCGGCAGGCGCCGACGACCGCGCCCGCGCCTCGCTGTTCACCGTCCGCCGCGAGCTGCACTTCCGCTTCGACCGCGACGACCTGCGCATGCACCAGGCCGAGCTGCTCGTGTCGTACGCCCAGGCCGGGCCGCTCGCCTGCGCCACCGACACCACCCGCCACCTGCGGCCGCTGCTCGCGGGCCAGAAGGCGTCGGCGGGCGGGCCCGCGGGCACCGATCCGTACGCGACCGGGGACGCGACGGCACTGTGCGGGACGCTGGCGCGCACCGCCCAGCCGACCGTGTGACCACGTGCCCGTGTGACCGCGTGCCCGTGTGACCGCGTGCCCGTGTGACCGCGTGCCCGTGTGACCGCGTGCCCGTGTGACTACTTGCCGCCGTCGCCGCTGCTGCTGTCGGTGCCGCCGCCGGTGCCGTCGCCGCCGCCCGTGAACTTCCCGCGCAGCTTGCCGCCCAGGTCGCCCGCGCCGCCCGCGATGTCGTTGACCAGCTTCATCAGCGGGTCCTTGCTGTTGCGCACCGTGTCCGCGTACGAGGAGGCGGACTGGCGGAACGAGTCGCTGACCGAGGTGTCCCTGTCGTCCTCGCGGCGCGGGTAGTGGCCGTCCATGATCCGCTGGTACTCGCGGGTCGCGGCCCACTTCTTCAGCTCCGCGGCCCGCACCGTGGTGAAGGGGTGCGAGCGCGGCAGCACGTTCAGGATCTTCAGTACGGAGTCGCGCAGGTCGCCCCCGGCCTCGTACTCATCGGCCTGCTCCAGGAACGCGTCCACGTTCATCTCGTGCAGGTGGTTGCCGCCCGCGATCTTCATCAGGCCGCGCATGGACGCCTGCAGGTCCTGGCCGACGAGCAGGCCCGCGCGGTCCGCGGACAGCTCCGACTTGCGGAACCACTCGCGCAGCGCGGTCACGATCGCCATGATCGCCACGTTGCCGAGCGGGATCCACGCGACCTTCAGGGCGAGGTTGGTCAGGAACAGCAGGATCGTGCGGTAGACGGAGTGGCCGGAGAGGGCGTGGCCGACCTCGTGGCCGACGACCGCGCGCATCTCCTCCTCGTCGAGCAGCTCGACGAGCCCCGTCGTCACGACGATGATCGGCTCGTCGAGACCGATGCACATCGCGTTCGGCACCGGGTCCTGATTGACGTACATCGGCGGGACCTTCTCCAGGTCCAGGATGTAACAGGCGTCCCGCAGCATGGTGTTGAGGTGCGCGAACTGCGCGTCGGACACGCGCACGGAGTCCGAGAGGAACAGCAGCCTCAGGCTCCGCTCGGGCAGCAGCCCGCTGAGCGCCTTGAACACCGTGTCGAACCCGCTGAGCTTGCGCAGGGCCACCAGGGCCGAGCGGTCCGCCGGGTGCTCGTACGCCCGCGACGAGATCCCGGGGAAGCGCCTGCGCTGCCGGCTCGGCACGTGCTCCTGCCCTTCCCCCGCGCCGTCGTGATTGCCGTTGGTCATGCCGCGTCCCCCATGTCGAGTCTCGATCGGGCCCCCGAGATGGAGTCAAGACTAGGCGGAGATACCGTGACAGGGCAGCACACAGAAGGAGTCATCCGCCATGGAGCACATCTCCCCCGCAGACGCCCTCACCCTGGCCGCCCAGGCGGCCGACAAGCAGGGCCCGGGCAACCTGCTGCGCGTCGTACTGATCGTGATGGTCATCGGCTGCGTCCTGGTGGGCTGGCTGCTCCTGCGCGGCTACCGCAAGTGAGACGGATTTTCAGCCCGTCCGGCGTTTGAGGACGAGGCGCGAAGCGCTGATGAACGGGGGTGCCAGGGGGCGGAGCCCTCTGGTTTCGGTGGAGGGGCGGGCTTGGGGGCCTCCCGGCAGGGCGGCGTGCCCCCCTCCGAACCCGCCGCTTACGATGGCCCCAAGTCTTTATCCCGATCCCACACCGGATAGGTCCTGCTGACGATGAGCCTCCACAGCACCGCCGCCCAGCTGGTCACCCTTGCCTCCGAAGGCGGCGAGCACACCGACCAGCACGAGAGCATCAGCCCCTACCTCACCGGCGGCGGCGCGTTCGTCGTGCTGCTCCTGCTGCTGTGGATCACCACGCGCTTCAACCGCGACCGCTGAACCCGGACCGCCGAGCCCGGACCGCTGACCCGGACGGCTGAAAACCTGGCGCGTCTGCCGGGCCGGTAGTGTCTGCACGCATGGGAGAGCAGGACATGCCTACCGGCCCGCTGAGCGCACCCGGCACAGGCCCGGAGAGCACGGCCAAGCGCCGCCTGGGCGTCATGGGTGGAACGTTTGACCCGATCCACCACGGACACCTGGTGGCGGCCAGCGAGGTCGCCGCCCAGTTCCACCTCGACGAGGTCGTGTTCGTACCGGCCGGGAACCCTTGGCAGAAGAGCGACAAGCATGTCTCGCCCGCCGAGGACCGCTATCTGATGACGGTCATCGCGACCGCCGAGAACCCGCAGTTCTCGGTGAGCCGCATCGACATCGACCGCGGCGGACCCACGTACACCACGGACACCCTGCGCGATCTGCGCCGCCTCAACCCCGACACGGACCTCTTCTTCATCACGGGCGCCGACGCGCTCGGCCAGATCCTCACCTGGCGGGACACCGAAGAGCTGTTCTCGCTGGCCCACTTCATCGGCGTCACCCGGCCCGGCCACACCCTGACGGACCCCGGTCTGCCCGAGGGCGGCGTCTCGCTGGTGGAGGTCCCGGCCCTCGCGATCTCGTCCACGGACTGCCGCGCGCGGGTCGCGAAGGGGGACCCCGTGTGGTACCTGGTGCCGGACGGTGTGGTGCGTTATATCGACAAGCGCGAGCTGTACCGCGGCGACTGAGCCGAGAGGGGCACCGGTGAACGACCGACAGTACGACCCGTATGCGGGCGAGTACGCGGCTGGCGCGGCGGAGCAGGCGGCCATCCAGTACGAAGTCGTCGGCTACGACGAGTACGGGCAGCCGGTGTACCAGCAGGTGCCGCACCAGGCACCGCCGCCCGCGTACGACACGTACGCGGCGCAGCAGCAGCCCCAGGGGTACGGCTACGACCCGTACGCGGGGACGTACGAGACGTACGGCGCCGGCGCCGCGTACCAGAGCGGCCAGCCCGGCCACGCCGGCCAGCCCGGCCAGAGCGTGGAGCAGACCGGCTGGATCCCGCAGCAGCAACAGCCGCCGCAACAGCCGCTGGAACAGCCGTCGCAGCACCCGGAACAGCCGCCGCAGCCGCCTCAGCGACACCAGCAGTCTCAGCAGCTTCAGCAGTCTCAGCAGAGCCAGCAGCCCCAGCAGCAGCACCAACAGCCCGCCTCCGAAGGGGAATCCGCGGCGCAGCGCGAGTACCACACCGCGCAGTTCTCCTTCATCGAGGAGCCGGACGAGGACTCCGAAGACGTCATCGACTGGCTGAAGTTCACCGAGAGCCGTACCGAGCGGCGCGAGGAGGCCAAGCGGCGCGGCCGCTCGCGGGTCGTCGCGCTCGTCGTCGTGCTCGCGCTCGTCGTCGTGGGCGGCGTCGGCTATCTGTGGGCCACGGGCACGTTCGGCGGCTCGGACGACGAGTCCGGCGGCGCGGCCGCGGCGGGCCCGCAGAAGCGCGACGTGATCGCCGTCCATCTGCACAACACCAAGGGCGGCGGCACCTCCACCGCGCTGCTCGTGAACAACACCACCACCAAGCGCGGCACCACCGTCCTGTTGCCCAACTCCCTCGCCCTGACCGGCGACGACGGCACCACGACCACACTCGGCAAGTCCGTCGACGACGACGGCTCCACCGGCACGCGTGAGGAGTTGGACACGCTGCTCGGCACGCACGTCGGCGGCACCTGGCGCCTCGACACCCCCTACCTCAACAACCTCGTCGAACTCGTCGGCAACATCGACATCGACACCAACGCCGACGTGCCCGACCCCAAGGCGAAGCGCAAGGGCGAGGCACCGCTGGTCAAGAAGGGCGAGCAGCAGACCCTGAGCGGGCCGATGGCCGTCGCGTACGCCACGTACCGCGCGCCCGGCGAGGCCGAGACCGCGCAGCTCACCCGGTTCGGGCAGGTCATGCAGGGCGTCCTGCGCAAGCTGTCGTCGGACCCGCAGGCCGCGACGGTCACCGTGCAGTCGCTCGCGCAGATCCTCGACCCGTCCCTGAAGGAGAAGGACCTCGGCGCCTTCCTCGCCAAGCTCGCCGACCGCGCCAAGGGCGGCGACTACGCCACCGCGCTGCTCCCGGTGCAGCAGGACGGCACGCTCACCGAGAAGGCCTCCACCAGCGTGGTCAAGGACGTGCTCGGCGGCGTCGTGAAGAGCCCCGAGCAGGGCGCGGCCGTCCGGGTCGGCGTGAAGAACGCGACCGGCGGCAAGGCGGCGACGGAGAGCGCCCGCATCGCCCTGGTCAACGGCGGCTACACCTTCGTCGACTCCGGCGCCACGAGCGCGGCCACGTCGTCGCAGGTCACGTACGCCGACGCGGCGAAGAAGAAGGAGGCGCAGGAGGTCGCCAAGACCCTCGGCCTGCCCGCGAGCGCGGTCAGCAAGGGCAAGGCGGCGTCGAACGCCGACGTGTCGGTGGTCCTCGGACAGGACTACAAGAAGGGGTGAGGGCCGGGGCGGGCCGACGGCTTCGTCGGTGACCGCCTCATCGGTGACGGCCGCATCGGTGATCGAGTAATCGGTGATCGAATAATCGTCTGGGGAGTGGCCGGTGGTCCGTGAGACCCTTGTCGGGTATTGCCCGTCTGAAGGAAAGCTCTCTAGTGACCGCCACGGACCGCTCCACCGAGCTCATCACCGTCGCCGCCCAGGCGGCCGCCGACAAGCTCGCGCACGACATCATCGCGTACGACGTCAGCGACGTGCTGTCGATCACGGACGCCTTCCTGCTCGCCTCCGCGCCCAACGACCGCCAGGTCAAGTCGATCGTCGACGAGATCGAGGAGCGCCTCAGCAAGGAGCTCGGCGCCAAGCCGGTGCGCCGCGAGGGCGACCGCGACGCCCGCTGGATCCTCCTCGACTACGTCGACATCGTCGTCCACGTCCAGCACAGCGAGGAGCGCGTCTTCTACGCCCTCGAGCGGCTGTGGAAGGACTGCCCCGAGATCGAGCTGCCCGCCGACGCGAAGGCCACCCGCGGCAAGGCCGCGGAGCACGCGAAGCTGCAGCAGGCCGCGGAGGAGGCCGAGGAGCTGCGCGAGCTGGGTGGTGAGCTGCGGTGAGCAGCCGCGGCTGCCGCATCATCCTCTGGCGGCACGGCCAGACCGCCTGGAACCTGGAGCGCCGCTTCCAGGGCTCCACGGACATCGAGCTGACCGAGGCGGGCGTCGCGCAGGCGCGGCGCGCCGCCCGGCTGCTCGCGTCCCTGAAGCCGGACGCGATCATCGCGTCCGACCTCAAGCGCGCCGCGGCCACCGCCGCCGAGCTCGCCGCCGTCACGGGCCTCGACGTCACGCACGACGAGGGCCTGCGCGAGACCTACGCCGGTGACTGGCAGGGCCTCACGCACGAGGAGATCATCGGGCGCTACGGCGAGCAGTACGCCGCGTGGAAGCGCGGCGAGCCGGTGCGGCGCGGCGGCGGTGAGCTGGAGACCGAGGTCGCCGACCGTGCCGCCCCGATCGTGCTGCGGCACGCCGAGAAGCTGCCGGACGAGGGCACGCTGGTCGTGGCCAGCCACGGCGGCACGATCCGCACGACCATCGGCCGTCTGCTCGGCCTGGAGGCGCACCACTGGGAGAGCCTCGGCGGGCTCTCCAACTGCTGCTGGTCCGTCCTCGGCCAGGGCGCCCGCGGCTGGCGCCTCCTGGAGCACAACGCGGGCACGCTGCCCGAGCCGGTGCTCGGCGACGACGACTAGGACGACTGGCCCGTGGGCGCCACTGACCAGGTCCGGGACCCGGATTTCGCGTTTCGGCAGGTCGCAGGCTAAAGTTCTTCTTGTTCGCCCCGCCGGGCGGGAAGAACACGAGGAACACAAGGGGCTATAGCTCAGTTGGTAGAGCGCTTGCATGGCATGCAAGAGGTCAGGAGTTCAATTCTCCTTAGCTCCACAATCAGGTCCCGTCCCCGCAAGGGGGCGGGACCTTTGCGTTGCCCGCCTTCGCCGACCGGGTCCGCCGCCCGCGTTCCGTGCCCGTGCCTTCGTCAGCCGCGCCGCAGCTCGCGTATGCGGGCCATGCGCCGGCGCGTCTCCTCGTCCTCCGCCGTGTACGCCACGATCCGGCACTCCGGCATGCCGTTGATCGACAGCGACACCGACGTCATCCGCAGCTCACCGACCGCGTTGTGCCGGAACGTCTTCACGCGCGGCCCCGGCGGCACCACGTCGCCGCTCGCCCACAGCAGGGCGAACTGCGGGCTCGCCACGGACAGCGCCCGTATGAAGTCCTCCCACGCGGGCTCGCCCACATGCCGCCCGTACGCCCCGCGCAGCGTCGCGACCATCACCGGCAGCTCCGAGTCCCGGAAGACCAGCGGGCAGTAGCGCTCGGGCACGACGAACAGCGACCACAGCACGTTCGCCACGCCGATCGCCTCTATCTGCGGGACCGCGAAGAGGTCCCGGTAGGCCGCGTTCGTCGCGAGGATGTCGTACCGCGTGTTGTAGACCACCGCCGGGTGCGGGTCCAGGGCGTCGATGATGCCCTGGATCTCCGGGCCGACCGTCTCCACCGCCTCCTCGTGCCGTGGCGCGGGCGCCACCTCCGCGAGGTCGTACAGATGGTCGCACTCCGCCTTGTCCAGGCGCAGCGTGCGCGCGACGGCGTCCAGGACCTGCGCCGACGCGTTGATGGGGCGGCCCTGCTCCAGCCACGTGTACCACGTGATGCCGACGCCGGAGAGCTGGGCGACCTCCTCGCGGCGCAGGCCGGGGGTGCGGCGCCGCGGGCCCGGTGGCATGCCCACGTCGGCCGGGGTGATGCGGGCGCGGCGGCTGCGCAGGAACGCGGCCAGCTCAGAGCGCCGCCGGGCGCCCGCGGGCGCCGCCGACGGCCCCACCCCGTCGAGAGTGCCCTTGAGAGCCCCCTTGAGAGCCCCCGTGGCGGCCGGGCTCACCCTGCTCGTCGTATCCATCGTCGTCACGTCCCCCATCGTCATCGCCCGGCCCTGTCCGTGCCAGGTGCTGCCAGTACCAGCATCAGCGGGCTCTCACTACCTGTACCGAGCGGTCGGCACGCTCGCCTGCATGACGACCACCAGCCCACCCACGCCCGTCCCCGCCCCAACTCCCGCAACCAGTAAAGACCCTGCCACTGACAACCGCCCGGGCCGCGTGCTCGCGATCGTGCTCGCCGCCCAGTTCATGGCGCTGCTCGACGTGTTCATCGTCAACGTCGCGGCGCCCACGATCCGCGTCGACCTCGACGCGTCCGGCGCCGGTCTGCAGCTGGTGATCGCGGGCTACACCATCACGTACGCCGTCCTCCTCATCACCGGCGCCCGCCTCGGCGAGCGGCTCGGGCACCGCCGCGTCTACCTCGTGGGCCTCGCCGTGTTCACCGCGGCGTCGCTCGCCTGCGGGCTGAGCCAGAGCACCGGCCAGCTGATCGCCTTCCGGCTCGCGCAGGGCGCGGGCTCCGCCGTCCTGATCCCACAGGTGCTCAGCATCATCCAGCGCACCTTCACCGGCGAGGGCCGCGTGAAGGCGCTCGGCGCGTACTCGGCGGTGCTCGCGACCGGCGCCGCCGCGGGCCAGGTGCTCGGCGGCGTCCTGGTCAGCGCCGACCTGTTCGGCACCGGCTGGCGCCCGGTGTTCCTCGTCAACGTGCCCGTCGGCGTGGCCCTCCTCGCCCTCGCCGCCCGCGTGCTGCCGCGTGACGAGCGGCACGCGCCGGGGCGGGCCCGCGGCCTCGACCTGCCGGGCCTCGTGCTGCTCGGCGCGGCCGTCACGCTGTTCACCGTGCCCCTGGTGCTCGGTGAGCAGAAGGGCTGGCCGCTGTGGACCTGGCTCTCGCTCGGCGCCGCCGCCGTGCTCTTCGGCCTGTTCTGCGCGTACGAGACGCGCCTGGCGGGGCGCGGCGGCGCGCCGCTGATCTCGCCGCGGGTCCTGCGCGTCCCCGGCATGGGCCTCGCCGTGTTCCGCCTCGCCGCGGTGATGGCGGTCAACTCAGGCTTCCTGTTCGTCCTCACCCTGCACGTACAGGGCGGCCTCGGCTACAGCGCGCTGCGCGCGGGGCTGACGTTCGCGCCGTCCGCGCTGCTCTTCGGAGTGATCGGTCTGACCTGGCGGAGGTGGCCGGCCGCGCTCCAACAGGCGCTGATTCCCGGCGGGTTCGCGCTTGCTGCGGCGTCGATGCTGAGCCTCGGCCTGCTGCTGCGGGACGGCGGGGACGGCGGCGCGTGGCTGTACGTCGCCCTGGTCGTCGGGGGCACCGGGCTCTCGCTCGGATTCAGCCCCACGCTGACCCGCGCCCTTGCGACGGTCCGCCCCGAGGACGCGGCGGACGCCAGCGGTGTCCTCGCCACCGTCACCCAGCTCGGACAGCTGACGGGCGTCGCCGTCTTCGGCGCGCTCTTCCTCGGTCACCTTGAGTCGAACGGGGCCCCTGGGGCGTATTCATCGGCGGACGCGCTCCTGGTGTGCTCCTACGCGCTCGCGGGAGCCGCCGCCCTGGGGGCCGTGTCCGGACTGGTACGTATGCGTCGCTGACCGGCTCGCCGTGGTCGTGGCAGAATTCGGTGGGCCGGAAGGGGACTGCACCAATGCGCCGACGGTGACCCGACGGGAGGGAGAGCGTGATGCCTGCGAGCATCATCGAGGAGGCCGACCGCCTCCTCGAAGGGGCCGACATACGGTCCGGCGACGCCACGCTCCTCCACTGTCCCTCTTGCGGCTCGTCCCACGTCGCCCAAGTCCTCGGTGACAACGGCGGCGTCAGTTACGTGTGCACGGCCTGCGGCCACAGCTGGAGCTGATCGATGGGTGCACACAGGCGGAAATGCGACTGGTGCGGCAGCGGTACGCCGATCGTCCGCGACATGGAACCGGTCAACCCGGACTACCAGTACTGGTGCGAGGAGTGCGCGCGGGCGCTGATCATAAAGGGCGACCCCATCGAGACGTACCGCGAGCTCGAAGGGGAGCCGATCTACGGCCGCCTGCTCGACGAGCACTGCACCCTCAAGCGCTTCTATTCGTTCGCCACGGCGTGAGCCCCGCGCGCGGGCGCGGCACGGCGGCCCCCGGCGGCGCGAGGGCAGCGGTCGTCGGTGGCGCGGGGGCAGTGGCCGCCGGGGGTGTGAGGACCGTGGCCGCGGCGACGGCGAGGAAGCCGAGAGCGGCCAGCGGATAGAGCGCCGACAGCGTCATCTGGCCAAAGTCCTGGGCGAGTTCGGGCCGCCCCGTGCCGTGCGGAACCCACCACAGGGCGTACGAACAGAACACTACGGAGAGGCCGATCGCCGCCGCCCACCACGCCCGGCCGCCCCGGCGCAGCGCGCCCGTCCACAGCAGCAGCGCCATCGGCACACACCACACCCAGTGGTGCGACCACGACACCGGACTGACGAGCAGCGCGGTCGCCGCACAGGCGGCCGCGCCCCAGGCCCGCTCCCCGCGCACCGCGACGGCCACCGCGACCCCCAGACCGGCCGCGCACGCCACCGCCGCGACAGCCACCCACCACAGCCCCGGATCGCCGGTGTGCAGCAGCCGGGCGAGGATCCCGCGCAGCGACTGGTTCGCGGTGTTCTCCGCCCGCCCGACCCGGTCCGCCGCGAAGACCACACGGGTCCAGAAGCGCCAGGAGTCGTACGGCAGCACGGCGGCGGCCAGCAGCGTCGCCCCGAGGAACGCGGCGGCGGCCGTGCCCGCGTGCCGCACGGCGGGCCGCCACGCACCCCGTCGCACGGCCTCCACGACGCCGACGAGCAGCAGGAACACCGCGAACAGCGCGGGCGTGAGCTTGATCGCCGCCGCGACCCCGATGCCCACGCCCGCCCACCGGTGGCCCGGGCGCCGGGTCAGATCCCACAGGACCAGGACGGCAAGGAGCAGATTGATCTGTCCGTAGCGCAGCGTCGTCCACACCGGCTCCGCCCACACGGCCGACGCGGACGCCCACAGGGCGGTCTCCACGCGCGCGTGCCCCGGCCGCTCCACGCGCGCGTGCCCCCGCTCGTCGGCCAGGCGCAGGCACAGGCGCACGAAGACGACGAGCAGGAGCAGGTTGACTGCCGTCGCGAGGATCCGCATGTCCGCCGTGCCCAGCAGTGTCAGCGGAGTGAAGAGCAGCGCGGCGAACGGCGGGTACGTCATGGGCAGCTCGGCCTCGGTGGCGCGCAGCGCGTACAGATCGCCGCCCGCGCGCACGGCCTCGCCCTCCGCCCGGTAGACCATCAGGTCGATCATCGAGACGTCCGCCGCGCGCTGGGCGGCGCAGAAGGCCGCGAAGGAGAGCAGGCAGACCCCGGCGGCCAGGGGAACGCGGCGGCGGGCGACGGTGGACACGAGCACGGTCACGGGGGCAGACAGTAGCGCCCCGGTCACCCCTCACCGGGGCGGACCGGAATCGATTTGGTGGAGCACCGGGGGGACCGTGTAATGTTGGCGGAGCCGCCGGGGAAACCGGGCGGACAAGCAAGGGGCTATAGCTCAGTTGGTAGAGCGCTTGCATGGCATGCAAGAGGTCAGGAGTTCAATTCTCCTTAGCTCCACAGCAGATGAGAGCGGGCCACCCGATCCGGGTGGCCCGCTCTCTTGCATCCCGCCCTCCTGTGGGCCCTGCGCCCCGGTGCTTACTGCCGCCCGCTGCCGAGCGCCCGGCGCCCGCGGCCCCGGGGCAGCGTCGGCAGCGGTGCCGCCGCCGCGGGTGCCGCTCCCGGATCCTCCTCGATGCGCAGGGCGAGCGCCGGACAGCGGCGCACGGCGCGCTGGGCGCGCGCCTCCGAGTAGCGCGGCACCGCGGCCTCCGCGACCGCGGGGAAGCCGTCGGGGCCCAGGCGGATCAGCTCCGGGACGATGTCCGCGCACAGGCCGTGGCCCTGGCACAGCGTCCAGTCGACGGCCAGCCTGCGGCCGCTCGGGGCCTCGCCCTGCGGGCCCTCCTCCTGCAGCGGCAGCACGCCCTCCACGGGGCGCCCGCAGCCGTCTCCCAGGACGTGCGCGGCCAGGTCGTCCGTGAACGCCCCGATCGTGGACTCCAGGAACGCCGCCGAGCCGTCCGGGTGCTTGCACGCGCCGCGCCGCTTCACGGCGTGCGTCACCTCGCGCAGCGCCTCCAGGGCGGTCGGGCCGCCGCCGTCCAGGACGTCCGCGAGCCCGCGCGCGGCAGCGGGCAGCCCCAGGTAGCAGGGGCCGCACTGGCCCGCGCTCTCGGCCGCGAGCCAGTTCGCCACGCGCAGGGACTCGCCCAGGGGGCACGTCCCGGGGCCGAGGGGCAGGACCGCGCCCGCGCCGAGGGCGCCCCCGCAGGCCTCCAGGGCGGCGCGTGAGACGACCGCGTCGTGTGCGGTGACCGGGTCGAGCCACCGGCCGTGATAGCCGCCCGTGAGGACGCCCTGGGGCAGCGGGGGAGCGCCGGCGAGCTGCAGAACGTACCGGAGGGGCACGCCCGTTGGGACCTCGATGACCATGGGGCGGGCGACGGCTCCGGAGAGGGTCAGCAGGACGGTGCCCGGCTCGTCGCGCATGCCGGTGCGCCGGTAGCGGTCCGCTCCGCTGCGGGCGGCGACGGCGAGCTGCGCGAACGTCTCCGCGTTCGACAGGAGCGTGGGGGCGCCGCCCACCCCGGAGTCGGCGGTGCGGACCTTGCGCCCCGGAGGCAGCGGCGGGCCGCCGTCCGCCGAGCGCACGAGCGCGGAGGACTCACCGGTCACCATGCGCACGGGATTGCGCTGCACCCGCGCGCGCAGGGACGACCGGCGCCGGTCGCTCAGACCCCGCTCGGCGAGCGCCGACCGCATCGATGCCTCCGTGGAGTCACGGGTCACACCGATGACGAGGGTGCGGGCGCCGAGCGCCTCGGCGGCGAGGAGGGCGCCGTCCAGGATGAGGTGCGGGGCGCGGTTGATCAGGACGGTGTCCTTGCGGCAGGCGGGCTCGTCCTCGCTGCCGTTGACGACGACCACGGGACGCACGCCCCGGCGGATCGCGGCCTCGGCGACGGCCCGCAGCTTCCTGGCGAACGGGAAGCCCGCGCCGCCGCGCCCGCGCAGCGAGATCTGCTCGGCGAGCGTGGCGAGGTGCTCGCCCGCCATGGGTTCGAGCGGGCCGTGCACCTTCAGGTGCATGGCGAGGTCGAGCCGCTGAACCAGGTCGAAGCCCGAGGTCAGGAGCGGAAGTCCGACCACGCGGACTTCGGGGACGTCGGGCAGTGCCGCGTTCACTTGCCTCCTCCGGTGGCCGCGTTCCAGGGTTCACCGGTGCTGGGCGCCTGGAACGGGCCGGGTAGCTGCTGGGTGGCGGGGCCGTCGTCGTGGGCGGGGTCCCGCAGCGGTTCGTGATGGGCCTCCCGCCGGGGTTCGTACGGGGGCTCGTGGAGCGGTTCGTACGCGGGCGGGTGGTAGGCGGGCTGCGGGCCGGTGTCGTGCGAGCCGGTGTCCGTGGGGCTGTACCGGGCGTCTCCGTAGTCGTGCTGGGTGTCCACGGAGTCGTAGCCGTCGGCCGGGGTGTCGTACCGGGCCACTCCGGGGACGCAGGGCGCCGTGACGGGGGCGTACGAGGTCTCTGCGGAGCCGTACCGGGTCTCCGGTGCGTCGTAGTGGGTCTCTACGGAGGGGTGCGGGGTCTCTACGGAGTCGTACGGGAACGGGGTCGCCGGTGCTTCCACGGGAGGGGGCGGTGACGGGGTCGGCCAGCGCGGGGTCATGGTGGGCAGGACCTCCGTGGGCTGGAGGTCGCGCGGCAGGTCGGCGGCGTCGCGCTCGGACGTCGTGGCCAGCGCGCGGTAGGCGGCGGCGATGCCGACGACGGGCGCCGTGTCGGGCGGGGTGCTGCCGCGGCCGGACCCGGTGCCGGGCAGGGGGGCGGACGAGGTGTCCCGGGTCGGCGTCGGGGCACCGCGGCGTCGGGGTTCACGGGGGGCGCCCCGGCCGTCCGGCTCCAGGAGGGCGAAGATCCGCGCAGCCACCTTGCGCTTGACCGGGCCCGGAGCCGTGCGCAGCGCCACCGCACCGGCGACCGCGACCAGGCACAGGCAGTACAGGGCGACCACCCAGGTCTTCGGCGGGCGGCCCGCGTACAGGCCGTGGATGAGGGCCGCGCACCAGGCGGGGTAGGCCAGCATGTGCAGGGCCCGCCACCGCGAGGCGACCTGGACCGGCGAGGCGAAGGCGCTGCGCAGCGCGCCGGTCACGCTGGTCGTCACCATGAGGAGCCCGGCGAGGGAGCCCAGGCCGATCAGGCCGTCACCGCCCGCGAGGCCGAGCCCGAAGGGCACGAGGGCGCCCACGAAGGACACGTGGTCCAGGGCGAGCTTGACCGTGCCGTGCAGGAGCAGGAAGCCGACGGAGGCCACCGCGGTGGCCCGGTGCACGGCCTGGGCGAGCAGGCGCTGCCGTGAGCGCAGGAAGAGCCGGTCCGAGGCGACCAGGCCCCAGGCGACGGAGGCGGTCAGGGCGACGAGCGACAGGACGCCGGTGGTGTAGTCGAGAGCGGCGCGGAAGTCGTCGCCGCCCGCGAACACGACCAGGGGTATCAGCAGGAGCGCGGCCGTGGTCAGCAGGCCGCGAGCCGCCCGGCTGGGCTCGCGGAACGGGCGCAGCGAGGGGGTGCCGGGTAAGGAGGGGCTCTCGGGACTCTTGCGGTGCGGTTTCAGAGGGTTCATGGGGGCGACTCCGAAGTGGTCCGGTCGCCGCATGCTAAGTCGCCCCCATACCGGTGGGTACGGGGTTTGAGTTATTGCGTTGTTATCAAAGTGCGACTCGATCTTGGTGTTGCCCCGATAGTGGGCGGTACGCGGGGTAATCCTTGGCCAAGGGTGAGGTTCCGCTTCCGGTGAGGCGTCCGGTGAGGCGTCCGGCCGGGACCCGGACAAAGCGCGTCGCTCCGTGCGGGAGCCCTGCGGTACTCTGACGCCATGCGTGCCGTACGCCTTCTGCTTAGCGGGCCGCGCTGATCAGTCCCGACCGCACCGTGAGCGCGGTCGGAATCGGCGCGGCGTCCCCTCCTGTGCGAGGGGCATTTTTATTTGGCCACACGGCCGTTTCCGCAGGCAGAGACGATCGATGGAGCTTTGAAAACCATGAGCGAGACGAATTCCTCCGCCACCGCTGAAGGTGCGGGAGGCGCCCCTTCGGCCGCCGAGGCGGCCGCGCCGCACCGCTACACGGCCGTCGTCGCGGCCGAGATCGAGGCGCGCTGGCAGGACTTCTGGGACGCGAACGGCACGTACGAAGCACCGAACCCGAGCGGCGACCTCGCCGGGGACGCGGAGCTGGCGGCGCGGCCCAAGAAGTTCATCATGGACATGTTCCCGTACCCCTCCGGTGCCGGCCTGCACGTCGGCCACCCCCTGGGGTACATCGCCACGGACGTCTTCGCGCGCTTCCAGCGCATGACCGGCCACAACGTCCTGCACTCCCTGGGCTTCGACGCCTTCGGCCTGCCCGCCGAGCAGTACGCGGTGCAGACGGGCACCCACCCGCGCGTGTCCACCGAGGCCAACATCGTCAACATGAAGGCCCAGCTGCGCCGCCTGGGCCTGGGCCACGACAAGCGCCGCTCGTTCGCCACGATCGACCCGGACTACTACAAGTGGACCCAGTGGATCTTCCTGCAGATCTTCAACTCCTGGTACGACGACGAGCTGCGCAAGGCCCGCCCGATCGCCGACCTGGTCGCCCAGTTCGAGAGCGGTGAGCGCGCCGTACCCGGCTCCACGCGCGCGTGGAACGACCTGACCGCCACGGAGCGCGCCGACGTCCTGAGCGGCTTCCGCCTGGCGTACGCCTCCGACGCGCCCGTCAACTGGTGCCCCGGCCTGGGCACCGTCCTGGCCAACGAGGAGGTCACCGCCGACGGCCGCTCCGAGCGCGGCAACTTCCCCGTCTTCAAGTCCAAGCTGCGCCAGTGGAACATGCGCATCACGGCCTACGCCGACCGCCTCCTGGAAGACCTGGACGCGCTGGACTGGCCCGAGGCCATCAAGCTGCAGCAGCGCAACTGGATCGGCCGCTCCGAAGGCGCCCGCGTCGACTTCCCCGTCGGCTCCGACGGCGACGCGATCACCATCTTCACGACCCGTCAGGACACCCTGTTCGGCGCCACGTACATGGTCCTGGCGCCCGAGCACGAGCTGGTCGACAGCATCGTCCCGGCGGCCTGGCCCGAGGGCACCCACGAGGTGTGGACCGGCGGGCACGCCACCCCGGCCGAGGCCGTCGCCAAGTACCGCGCCTTCGCCGCCGCCAAGTCCGACGTGGAGCGCCAGGCCGACGCCAAGGAGAAGACCGGCGTCTTCACGGGCGCGTACGCGACGAACCCCGTCAGCGGCGAGCAGGTCCCGGTCTTCATCGCCGACTACGTCCTGATGGGCTACGGCACCGGCGCGATCATGGCCGTGCCCGCGCACGACAGCCGTGACTTCGCCTTCGCGCGCGCCTTCGAGCTGCCGATGCGCTGCGTGGTCGAGCCCTCCGACGAACGCGGCACCGACCCGTCGACGTGGGCCGACTCCTTCGACTCGTACGAGGCGAAGATCATGAACTCGGCCAACGACAGGGTCACCCTGGACGGCCTGGTCGTCGTCGAGGCCAAGGCCCGCATCACGGAGTGGCTGGAGCGCGAGGGCATCGGCCACGGCACCGTCAACTTCCGCCTGCGCGACTGGCTGTTCAGCCGCCAGCGCTACTGGGGCGAGCCCTTCCCGATCGTCTACGACGAGGACGGCGTCGCCCGCGCGCTGCCCGAGTCGATGCTGCCCCTGGAGCTGCCGGAGGTCGACGACTACTCGCCGCGCACCTTCGACCCGGACGACGCCGACACCCGGCCCGAGACCCCGCTGTCCCGCAACGAGGACTGGGTCAACGTCACGCTGGACCTGGGCGACGGACCCAAGAAGTACCGCCGCGAGACCAACACCATGCCCAACTGGGCGGGCTCCTGCTGGTACGAGCTGCGCTACCTGGACCCGCACAACGACCAGCAGCTGGTCGCCCCGGAGATCGAGCGCTACTGGATGGGCCCGCGCGAGGGCCAGCCCACGGGCGGCGCCGACCTGTACGTCGGCGGCGCCGAGCACGCCGTGCTGCACCTGCTGTACGCGCGCTTCTGGTCGAAGGTCCTGTTCGACCTGGGCCACACCTCGTCGGCCGAGCCGTTCCACAAGCTGTTCAACCAGGGCATGATCCAGGCCTACGTCTACCGCGACAGCCGCGGCTTCCCCGTCCCGGCCGCCGAGATCGAGGAGCGCGACGGCGCGTACTTCTTCGAGGGCGAGCCGGTCAAGCGCGAGCTGGGCAAGATGGGCAAGTCCCTGAAGAACGCGGTCACCCCGGACGAGATCTGCGAGGAGTACGGCGCGGACACGCTGCGCCTGTACGAGATGGCGATGGGCCCCCTGGACGTCTCGCGTCCGTGGGACACCCGTGCCGTGGTCGGCCAGTACCGGCTGCTGCAGCGCCTGTGGCGACTGATCGTCGACGAGTCCACCGGCGAGGTCACCGTCGTGGACGCCGAGCCCGGCGAGGACGCGCTGCGCGCGCTGCACAAGGCGATCGACGGCGTGCGCCAGGACCTGGACGGCATGCGGTTCAACACCGCCATCGCCAAGATCACCGAGCTGAACAACCACCTGACCAAGGCCGCGGGCCCGGTGCCGCGCTCCGTCGCCGAACGCCTGGTCCTGCTGGTCGCGCCGCTGGCCCCGCACATCGCGGAGGAGCTGTGGCGCCGCCTGGGCCACACCGGCTCGGTCGTCCACGAGGACTTCCCGGTCGCCGACCCGGCGTACGTCGTGGACGAGACCGTGACCTGCGTCGTGCAGATCAAGGGCAAGGTCAAGGCGCGCCTGGAGGTGTCGCCGTCGATCTCCGACGCCGACCTGGAGCAGGTGGCCCTGGGCGACGAGCGCGTCGTGGCCGCGCTGGGCGGCGCGGGCATCCGCAAGGTCATCGTGCGGGCGCCGAAGCTGGTGAACATCGTTCCTGCCTGATCCTTCCAGGCGGTCCCATCGGTGAGGGGCGATCGCCCCTTGGCCGATGGGTGACCGGCCGGACCCCGCTCGGGGGCCGGCCGGTCAACTGTTTGTCGGGTGGAGTGCGTTGTGCGGGGCGCGTTGCCCGGGCGCGGGGGCGCGGGGGCGCGGTGGGTCGGCGGGCCAGCAGGTCGTCGGGTCGTCGGGTCGGCGTATCCGGGTAGTCCCCTACGGGCAGGTTCCGGGTTCCGCTGGAACCCTCGACAGGCCCGCGGCGTTTACCGTGGAGAGGCGGACGGGCCCGTCCGCCTCCGACGCAACCGACCGACCCGCCCGGCCGAAGGAGAAGCATCGTGGAAGCCGTGATCGCAGTGGTCGCGCTGCTCTTCGTGCTGTTCCTGGCAGTCGGCGCGTACGCGGCGGTCAAGGCCGTCGGCGCCGCCAAGCGCGGCGTGGACCGCACCCTCACGCAGGCCCGCCGCACGGTGGAGGACACCACGCTCCGAGCGCGGACGCTCGCCCAACCCGGCGCCGTGGGCGAGCTGGCCCAGCTGCGGCTCAAGCTGCGCACCTCCATGCGGGCCACCCAGGACGCGCTGCGCGCGGGCGTCGCCGAGGACCCCTCGCTGCACGAGTCCCTGGCGCTCTTCGAGCGCCTGAGCGTCCACGGCCACGAGTTGGACGACGAGCTCAAGCGCCTGGAGAGCGAGCCGGACCGCATCACCCTGAGCCAGCGCCTGCCCGCGCTCCGCGAGCGCACGGAGCAGATCACGAAGGCCGCGGACTCGCTGCGCTGGGCGGCGCGCGACCGGGCCCACAAGTTCGCGGACGACGACCTCGAGCTCCTGCGCTCGCAGATCGACATGGAGGCGGGCGCGCTGCGGCACTGGGCGACGGATCCGGCCGACGGGCAGCCCACCACCTCCGGCACCCCGGCGGCCTCAGCCACCTCAGCTACCTCAGCCACCTCATGGTCCGACCCGTCGCCGGCCGGGCGTCCGGGCCGGGCGCAGAGCACGCCCGACAGCGCCGCGGCCCAGGAGCCGACCCGACCGGCGATCACCCCTCCGGGGCCCAAGCCGACGTACCCCTGGCAGAAGAACACCAAGCCCGAGAGCACGACCTGAGGCGACGACATCCGACGTCAACGGCGGTGCGCGGCGCCGTCGACCGGAAGCCGCACGGCCCCGTGCGGGCGCCGTCGCCCGGGTGAAGGGGTCGGACTGCCGCGCCGGGGTTCCTGCGGGTAATCTCCAGCTCATGTCCCGCCATGTCGCGATCGTCACCGATTCAACGGCCTACCTGCCGCAGCGGACGATGGAGCGGCACAGCATCACCTCGGTGCCACTCACCGTGGTGCTCGGCAACCAGGCGCTCGAAGAGGGCACCGAGATCTCCGCCCGCTCCCTCGCGCTCGCCCTGCAGAAGAGGCGGTCCGTGACCACGTCACGGCCCAGCCCCGAAGTCTTCGCGCAGACCTACCGCAAGGTCGCGGAGGCGGGCGCCACAGGCATCGTCTCGCTGCACCTGTCGGCCGAGTTCTCAGGAACGTACGACGCGGCCGTCCTCGCGGCCCGCGAGGCGCCGGTGCCGGTGCGCGTCGTGGACACCGGCATGGTCGCGATGGCCCTCGGCTTCTGCGCCCTCGCTGCGGCGGAGGCGGCGGAGTCGGGCGGCTCGGTGGACGAGGCGGTCTCGGCCGCGGAGAAGAGGGCCGCGAGCACCTCCGCGTACTTCTACGTCGACACCCTCGACTATCTGCGCCGCGGCGGCCGGATCGGCGCCGCCCAGGCACTCCTCGGCTCCGCACTCGCCGTGAAACCGCTCCTCGAGCTGGACGGCGGCCGCATCGAACTCCTGGAAAAGGTGCGCACGGCATCGAAGGCGATCGCCCGGCTCGAGGAGATCGCGGTCGAGTGCGCCGGCGCGCACACCGTCGACATCGCGGTACACCACCTGGCGGCGCCCGAGCGGGCGTCCGCACTGGCGGAACGGCTCAGGGACCGCGTTCCGGCGCTCGCCGAACTGCATGTCAGCGAGGTCGGCGCGGTGATCGGGGCGCATACGGGGCCGGGGCTGCTGGGGGCTGTGGTTTCGCCTCGGTGACGGGTTCTCGCCGCGAGGCGATCTGCGGCGAGGCCGCCCGCGGTGCGGCGCGAGGGGTGGTGCGTTGCGCGTGACGCTGTCGCACGTGTGGGTGACGGAGATATCCACAACTGCCGGGTAATCCCCGGGAATTGAGCAAGATCAACTAGTTGTCGCCGCGGTGCCTAGCGTTTCTGACATGGGACTTCGAGCACCTTCACGAGTAACGGGTACGGCGACGAGCGGGCCGGGGCGGCCACCGGGATCGGACGGCCGGGCGCGGCCGCGCCGAGCGTCCGACGTCCGCGCCGACGGCGACCACGGCGCCTCGGACAGCCATGCTTCCGGCGACCGCATGACGCAGCGTCACGTGCGCAAGCGGGCCCGCCGCAGACGTGCGGCGGCGGAGGCGATGCGGCTGCGGGCGGAGGCACTCTTCGCGGAGCAGGCGCGGGCACCTGCGCCGGTTGAGGCCGGGGCGTATGGCGCAAGCGGGACACGGGGCGTAGGCAAAGGGACCGTGCCGGTGCCGGTGCCGGTGCCGGTGCCGGTGCCGGTGCCGGAGCCGGGGCCGGGGCCGGAGTCAGGGTCAGGGTCAGGGTCGACGTCGGGGTCGGGGTCGGGGTCGGACACGGCGTGCCCGGCGGACGGCGAGGATGTTCCCCGTCGGAAGGCGGCGCCCTCGTGGCGGACGCGGGCCGGGCTCGCGGTGCGGGAGCGGCTGCCGGTCTGGCTGCAGGTGCGGTGCGGCATGGAGCGGCGGAGCGTTCTCGCGCTCAGCGTGGTGCTGCTCGTCGCCGCCGTGTTCGCGGCGCAGCACTTCTGGGCCGGGCGGACCCAGCCGGTCCGTGCGCCGGACGTGGTGGGCGAGGCGGCCGCGCCCGGTCGGCAGAGGGGGCCGTCCATGCCGCCGCCGGGGCCCGACGCGGGGCTGTCAGCGGGTGCCGAAGGTGAGGCCGGCGCCGGAGCGGGTGGTGGCGGCGCGGGCGCGGCCGGTGCGGCAGGCGGCGGGGTCGTCGTGGACGTGCGGGGCAAGGTCCGCAGTCCCGGCGTGCAGCGGTTGCCGGCCGGTTCCCGGGTGGCTGACGCACTGCGGGCGGCGGGCGGAGTCCGTCCCGGCACGGACACGGACGACCTCAACCGCGCCCGGCTCCTCGTGGACGGAGAACAGGTGGTCGTGGGCGGCCCCGCGCCGACAGGGCCGGGAGCGGTAGCGGGCGGCGCCGCGGCAGCCCCGACCGGCGCGCCCGGTGCGGCGACCACCGGACCTGTCGCGCTCAACACCGCCACGGCCGAGCAGCTCGACACTTTGCCGGGAGTCGGCCCGGTCCTGGCGCAGCACATCATCGACTACCGCACGGAGCACGGCGGATTCCGCTCGGTGGACGAGCTCCGCGAGGTCACCGGCATCGGTGACCGACGCTTCGCCGATCTGCAGAACCTCGTACAGCCATGAACCGGAGGGACACACCCACGCCACACCCAGGCACAGCCACCGGGCGGGCGGCCACGGACACCGGGCGGGCGGCAGACACCGGGAGGGCGGACACGCACACGGCAAGACGCACGGCAAGGCATGAGGACACTCACGCGGATGCGCCCCACCGACGCGGCGCGTCCGACCCCCGGCAGGAAGGCCCCGTGGACCTGCGCCTGGTGCCGCCCGCCCTGGCGGCCTGGGCCGCGGCGGCCCTCGCGCTGGACGCTCCACCCCGTCTCGTCGTCGGCGCCGTGGCGGTCTGTGTGGTCGTGGCCGGTGTCCTCCTGGTGACATGGACCACGCGGCGCCGGCGACCGGACCGCGGACGAGGGCGCCTGTGGTGGCCGGGCGGCGCTTGGGGGCGCGTCAGTGTGGCCGCCGTGCTGCTCTGCGCCGGGGCATCGGCGGCCGCCGCCGGACTGCACGGGGCCGACCTGCACCGCGGCCCGGTCCCGGAGCTGGCCGGGCGGTACGCCAAGGTGACGGCCGAGGTCGAGGTGACATCGGACCCGCGCCGCACCAGGCCCAGGGTGACCGGCGACCACACCATGCCACCGTCCGTCGTGCTGAACGCGGAAGTCGTCCGCGTCACGGAGACCGACGGCACGACGAGCACGACACGGGCACCGGTCCTGATCATCGTGCGGGAGGACCGAGAGAAGGGGGAGGGCGAAGAAGGGCAGCGCGGGGAGGGAGCGGGGCGGCCACCGCCGGACGCGCGGGACTCCGGCCGGAGCCAGAGCTCGCCCTGGCTCCGCCTGCTGCCCTCCACCCGGCTGCGCGTACGGGCGGGACTCGCGCCGCCACTGCCGGACAGCGACCGGATCGCGGCGGTGCTGCGGGTGACGGAAGACCGGGCGCCGGTTGTGATCGGGGAGCCGTCCGGGGCGCAGCGGCTCGCGGGAGAGCTGCGCGGTGGGCTGCGGGAGGCGACGGACGGGCTGTCGTCCGACGCCCGGGCGCTGGTGCCGGGCCTGGTGATCGGGGACACCTCCAGGGTTCCGCCGGACCTGGAGCAGGCCTTCCGGGCGACGGACCTCACGCATCTGCTCGCCGTGAGCGGTGCCAACCTCACGATCGTCCTGGCCCTGCTCGTCGGCCCGCCCGGCACGGCCCACCGTGCCGAACGGCGCGGACTGGCTCCGAGGCTGGGCATCCCGCTGCGGACGACCGCGCTGCTCGGCGGGGGACTGACGCTCGGGTTCGTCATCGTGTGCAGACCGGAGCCGAGCGTGCTGCGGGCGGCGGCGTGCGGTCTGATCGTCCTGCTCGCCATTGCCACCGGACGGCGCAGGTCGCTCATCCCGGCGCTGGCCACCGCGGTGCTGTTGCTCGTCCTGTACGACCCGTGGCTGTCACGGAGCTATGGGTTCCTGCTCTCCGTACTCGCCACGGGCGCGCTGCTCACGCTCGCCCCGAGGTGGAGCGCCGGACTTCGACGGCGTGGAGTTCCGGGGCGGCTCGCCGAGGCGCTGGCCGCGGCTGCGTCCGCGCAGGCGGTGTGCGCACCCGTGGTCGCTGTGCTCGCGGCGCGGGTGAGTCTGGTGGCGGTGCCGTGCAATCTCCTCGCGGAGTTCGCGGTCGCGCCCGCCACGGTGCTCGGGTTCGCGGCGCTCGCGGTGGCACCGGTGGCGCTGCCCGTGGCCAAGGCGCTGGCCTGGGGAGCGAGTTGGCCGACCGAGTGGATCGCGGGCATCGCAAGGGCGGGGGCGGCGCTGCCCGGGAGCGGGGTGGACTGGCCGGGCAGCTGGCGCGGCGCGCTGCTGCTCGCCGTCGCCACGGTCGTCGTGGTCCTGGTGGGCCGCAGGCTCATGCGGCACCCGTGGCTGAGCGCGGCCTGCGCGCTGCTGCTTCTCGTCGTGATCGTCCAACCCCCGCCGCTCACACGGGTGATCGCGGGCTGGCCGCCGCCGAAGTGGCGCATGGTGATGTGCGACGTGGGCCAAGGGGACGCGATGGTGCTCGCGGCCGGGCCGGGTGCGGGGGTGGTGGTCGACGCGGGGCCCGACCCGGTGCTGGTGGACCGGTGCCTGCGGGCGCTCGGCATCACGCGGGTTCCGCTGGTCCTGCTCACGCACTTCCACGCGGATCATGTGGCGGGGCTTCCGGGCGTGCTGAGGGGGCGTTCGGTGGGGGTGATTCAGACGACGGGGTTTCAGGAGCCGTCGGGACAGGTGGCGTTCGTGCGGGGGCGGGCGGCCGCGCGGGGTGTTCCGGTGACGCGGGCCGTGGCGGGGGAGCGGCGGCGCGCGGGCGGGCTCGACTGGCAGGTGCTGTGGCCCCAGCCGCGCCCGGCACCGGAGCCGGAGGGACCGAACGACGCCAGTGTCACGCTCCTCGTACGCGTCGAGGGCCTCACCCTGCTCCTGCTCGGCGATCTCGAACCACCCGCTCAGCGAGCCCTGTTGCGCACGTCGGCCGTGGCGGCGCTACCCGCTGTGGATGTGCTGAAGGTCGCCCATCACGGTTCGGCGTACCAGGACCCGGGGTTCCTGCGCCGGACAGCGCCCCGCCTGGCGTTGATCTCCTGCGGCGAGGACAACCCGTACGGACATCCGTCGCCGCGCACGGTCATGGCGCTGCGCGCGGCGGGCGCGGAGGTGCTGCGGACGGACACGAGCGGCGCGATCGCGGTGACCGGAGGGCGGGAGGGGGCGACGGAGGGAGCCGGGCTGGGGGCGGTCACCTGGAGTCGCTAGGTCGTGTACGCAAAGTCGTGTGGCTCGGTGGGTAACTCGTGGTGTGTCGTCAGGAGTTGACCGATCAGGCGTGGGCTGTGATCGAGCCGTTGCTGCCCCGGTCCCGGATGGGGCGTCCGGTCCGGGACCGGCGGCAGGTCGTGAACGGGATCCTGTGGAAGCTGTCCACCGGGGCGGCCTGGCGGGACCTGCCCGAGCGTTTCCGCGCGGGGCGGGCTGACCACGAAGATCCATCTGGCCTGTGACGGCCGGGGTCGGCCGCTGGCGTTCACCTTCACCGGCAAGAACGTCAACGACTGCACATAGGCGGTCCTGCGTGCGCAGGCGTGGGATCGCTGCCGCCATCCCTGAACGCGTCGATCAGGTCAGCGGACGTCTGTGGCGCGGCGGGAGCAGGTGCCGGCTCGACCGGGCCGCCTGCCGGCGCTGCAACGCGTCGAACGCTGCTTCAACCGCCTCTTGCCCTGACTATGCGGACATAACCTAGCGAGGGGTGTGGGGAGGGGGAGCCCCCCGAAGGGGATGCGTCCCGAGGTGGGCCCCAGGGAAGGGCGCCCCCAGAAACCGTTCGCAAAAGCTCACCAGAGCGGGCCTCGACGATCACCACGGCGCCCCGTCCCTCCCCGAAGATCAATTCGGGTTACTCGGACAGTCCTAGCAGTTCTCCTGTTTCCGCAACCTTCCTGCTGAAGTGGGCCCGTGTTGCATCGAAAGTCGCAATGGTGATCGAATGCCTCTTCGTTACAGGTGTTGTCAAGGCCCGCGGGGGTGTGTCGCAGTGTTCGGCCGTTGGCTGGGAGACCGTTCGAGCCGGGGAGGGCGGTCGGGGCCGCTGTCGGCGGTGACGGTGCCACCCAGCGCGGGGGTGCTCAGCTGCCGGGTGCTCGACCCGGTCAATGAGCCGGTGGGGCACGCGGAGCTGTCCGTGAGCGACAGCATGGGGCGCAAGGTCGTCAGTGGAGGGACGGATCCGTTCGGGTCGTTCCTGACGACGGTGCCGGCGGGGGAGTACCGCCTGGCGGTGTCGGCGGAGGGCTTCACTCCGTATCGGGCGAACGTGACGGTCGGCGAGGGGGCGCACGCCTCCATGGGGGATGTGACGCTCCAGGTCGCCCAGCTTCCCGCGCTGCCCGAGTCGGGGGACTGGGAGATCGACCCGATGCACTCGTCGATCGCGTTCACGGCGCGGCACATCGGGCTCGCGCGGATCCATGGGCGGTTCAACACGTTCGCGGGTGCGATTCGGCTGGCTGATCGGATGGAGGAGTCGGCCATGCATGTGGTGATCGACGCCTCCTCCATCGATACGGCCGTGAAGATGCGTGACGACCATCTGCGGTCCGGGGACTTCCTGGACGTGGCGCGGTTTCCGACGATGGAGTTCTACAGCGACCGCTTCGTGCACAAGGGCGGCAGCCGCTGGGGGATCACCGGGGCGCTGTCGCTGCACGGTGTGACGCGGACGGTCACGTTGGACACGGAGTACCTGGGTGTCGGCCAGGGGCTTGAGGGCGAGACCCGCGTCGCCTGCCGGGCGACGACCGAGCTGCACCGCGACGACTTCACGATCACGTGGCAGACGATGCTCGCCCGGGGCATCGCGGCGGTCGGCGCCAGCATCACGATCGAGCTGGACATCCAGGTCGTACCGAAGAAGAGCTGACGCCCGGCCCCGCCCGTCCCGCCGTCGCCGGGCCCGCGGCCCCGCGTCACGGGCCTTCGAGCCAGCCCTCGTACTCCGCCGCCAGTTCGTCGAGCGCCGTCGGGTCGAGGCGGCGGTCGGGGTCCTCGACGACGACCAGCCACTGGGCGTCCTCGGCGTCGTCCTCGCCGGCCAGGGCGTCGCGGACGAGCTGGGGTTCCTCGCTCACGCCGAAGCGGTCGGGGAGCTCTTCGGCGACTTCTTCCGCGGCGTCGCGGTCGGGCAGCACCAGGACATGTCGTACGTCGGTCACCTGGTCATTCTCCCGTACGGGACCGGGTGTCAGTGGCGCGTGGGATGCTTGACCGCGATGGCCAGGAAGAACGCAAACGACAATCCGCTCGCTCCTGTCACGGTCGCCGTGGGGCAGGAGGACCTGCTGCTCGACCGCGCCGTGCAGGAGGTCGTCGCGGCCGCCCGCGCCGCGGACGCCGACACGGACGTGCGGGACCTCACCCCCGACCAGCTGGGGCCCGGCACGCTGGCCGAGCTGACCAGCCCCTCGCTGTTCGCCGAGCGCAAGGTCGTGGTCGTGCGCAGTGCGCAGGACCTGTCGGCGGACACGGTCAAGGACGTGAAGGCGTATCTGGGCGCGCCCGTCGAAGAGATCACGCTCGTGCTGCTGCACGCGGGCGGCGCCAAGGGCAAGGGGCTGCTCGACGCCGCGCGCAAGGTGGGGGCGCGGGAGGTCGCGTGCCCCAAGATGACCAAGCCCGCGGACCGGCTGTCTTTCGTACGGGGTGAGTTCCGGGCGCTGGGGCGTTCGGCGACGCCCGAGGCGAGCCAGGCCCTGGTGGACGCGATCGGCAGTGATCTGCGGGAGCTGGCCTCCGCGGTGGCGCAGCTGGTGGCGGACGTGGAGGGGACGATCGACGAGGCGGTCGTCGGCAGGTACTACACGGGGCGGGCGGAGGCGTCCAGCTTCACCGTCGCCGACCGGGCCGTCGAGGGGCGGGCGGCCGAGGCCCTGGAGGCGCTGCGCTGGTCCCTCGCGACCGGTGTCGCCCCCGTCATGATCACGAGTGCGCTCGCGCAGGGCGTGCGGGCGATCGGGAAGCTGTCCTCCGCGCGGGGTGGGCGGCCCGCCGATCTCGCCCGTGAGCTGGGGATGCCGCCGTGGAAGATCGACCGGGTGCGGCAGCAGATGCGGGGGTGGACCCCGGACGGGGTCGCTGTGGCGCTGCGGGCCTGTGCGGAGGCTGACGCGGGCGTCAAGGGCGGTGGGGACGATCCTGAGTACGCGTTGGAGAAGGCCGTGGTCGCGGTCGCCCGCGCCGCGCGGGCCCGTCGGGGATAGCTCCCCGAACGGGCAGGGGGCGGTACCCCTCCGGGGCGGGGCGGACGGCACCGCAGCCCTCTCCGGGGTGGGGGCCGGACTGAGCGCCGCCCTCTCCGGGGGATCCGGCACCGCAGCCTCTCCGGCGCGCCCGGCCTCTCCGGCACCGCAGCCTCTCCGGCGCGCCCGGCCTCTCCGGCACCGCAGCCTCTCCGGCACGCCCGGCCTCTCCGGCACCGCAGCCCCTCCCGGTGCCCGGCCCCTCCGGGAAATTCCGCGCCGCAGCCCTCCAAAATGGGGATCCCCGCACCGCACCCACTTCCCGAGCCGGGGGGATTCCGGGCACCCCCTCCCGGGTCGGGGGGATTCCGGGCACCCCCTCCCGAGCCGGGGGGGATTCCAGGCACCCCCCTCCCAGGTCGGAGGGGATTCCGGCACCGCCGGGACGGCCCGTCGTGGCTGCTCACCGTCGCGGCGGGGATTGATTCCCCCATCCCGCCCCTTCCCGAAACCGGGGGGCTCCGCCCCTGGCCCCCCGCACCGGAGGGCTCCGGGCTCCGCACACCAAAGACATACCGAGGTACACCAAAGACCCCGCCCCCTGTCCTGGAAGGACAAGGGACGGGGTCCCAAGTTCACGCTGTGAAATGAGCTCGCACCCGCGTGGCGAACGCAGGCCGCGTACGAGCTCGGGGGGCCGGTCGGGGGCGGATGAGAGAGGGCCCGCCCTGGTCCTTCCGGCGTTACATCAGGGGTCAGCCCTTGAGGGACGCGACCTTCGAAGCAAGCGCCGACTTCTTGTTGGCGGCCTGGTTCTTGTGGATCACGCCCTTGGAGACGGCCTTGTCCAGCTTGCGGTTGGCGTCGCGCAGGGCCTCGGTGGCCTTCTCGACGTCGCCCGCGGCGGCAGCCTCACGGGTCTTGCGGATCGCGGTCTTCAGCGAGGACTTGACGGCCTTGTTGCGCAGGCGCGCCTTCTCGTTGGTCTTGTTCCGCTTGATCTGGGACTTGATGTTCGCCACGAAAGAGCCTTTTCAGGTTCAGGTACTGCTGATTTCTCTGACATGAGCCTCGTGCTGAGAGGGCTACGAGACACAGCTGCCCACGATATCAGCCGTCCTCCGACCGGCCCAAACCGATCCTCGGGGCCCGCCCGTGGGACCATGGAGGCTACGTATCGATCCGACCGAGGCATAAGGCGCCTCAAGAGACAGGACCCTGCGTGCCCGCGACCCCTATGAATGTGCCCGAGCCGAGCCGTACCGACCCGGCTCTGATCCGCAATTTCTGCATCATCGCGCACATCGACCACGGCAAGTCCACGCTCGCCGACCGCATGCTGCAGCTGACCGGCGTGGTCGAGCAGCGGCAGATGCGTGCCCAGTACCTCGACCGCATGGACATCGAGCGCGAGCGCGGAATCACGATCAAGTCCCAGGCCGTGCGTCTGCCCTGGGCCCCGACCGAGGGCCCTGACCAGGGCAGGACGCACATCCTCAACATGATCGACACCCCGGGCCACGTGGACTTCACCTATGAAGTCTCGCGTTCGCTCGCGGCCTGTGAGGGCACGATCCTCCTGGTCGACGCGGCCCAGGGCATCGAGGCGCAGACCCTCGCCAACCTGTATCTGGCGATGGAGAACGACCTCCAGATCGTCCCGGTGCTCAACAAGATCGACCTGCCGGCCGCGCAGCCGGAGAAGTTCGCCGAGGAGCTGGCGAACCTGGTCGGCTGCGAGCCCGACGACGTGCTGCGGGTCTCCGCCAAGACCGGGCTCGGCGTGGAGGCGCTGCTCGACCGGGTCGTCAAGGACGTGCCCGCGCCGGTCGGCGTCGCGGACGCGCCCGCCCGCGCGATGATCTTCGACTCGGTGTACGACTCGTACCGCGGTGTCGTGACGTACGTGCGTGTCATCGACGGCCAGCTCAACAAGCGTGAGCGCATCCGGATGATGTCCACGGGCGCGACCCACGAGCTCCTCGAGATCGGCACGAACTCGCCCGAGATGCTGCCGGCCGACGGCCTCGGCGTCGGCGAGGTCGGCTATCTGATCACGGGTGTGAAGGACGTCCGGCAGTCCAAGGTCGGTGACACCATCACCACCCTGCACAAGGGCGCCACGGAGGCCCTCGGCGGCTACAAGGACCCGAAGCCGATGGTCTTCTCCGGCCTGTACCCGCTGGACGGGTCGGACTACCCGGAGCTGCGCGACGCCCTCGACAAGCTCCAGCTGAACGACGCGGCCCTGGTGTACGAGCCGGAGACGTCCGCGGCGCTCGGCTTCGGCTTCCGCGTGGGCTTCCTCGGCCTGCTGCACCTGGACGTGATCCGCGAGCGCCTGGAGCGCGAGTTCGGCCTCGACCTGATCGCGACCGCGCCGAACGTGGTCTACCGCGTGATCATGGAGGACGGCACCGAGCACACGGTCACCAACCCGAGCGAGTTCCCGGAAGGGAAGATCGGCGAGGTGTACGAGCCGGTCGTGCGGGCCACGATCCTCGCGCCGTCGGAGTTCATCGGCTCGATCATGGAGCTCTGCCAGGCCCGCCGCGGCACGCTGCTCGGCATGGACTACCTCTCCGAGGACCGCGTCGAGATCCGCTACACGCTGCCGCTCGCGGAGATCGTCTTCGACTTCTTCGACCAGCTGAAGTCCAAGACCCGCGGCTACGCCTCGCTGGACTACGAGCCCACGGGCGAGCAGACGTCCAGCCTGGTCAAGGTCGACATCCTGCTGCACGGCGACAAGGTCGACGCGTTCTCGGCGATCACGCACAAGGACGCGGCGTACGCGTACGGCGTGCGGCTGGTCGCGAAGCTGCGCGAGCTCATTCCGCGGCAGGCCTTCGAGGTGCCCATCCAGGCCGCCATCGGCTCCCGGGTCATCGCCCGCGAGACCATCCGCGCCATCCGCAAGGACGTCCTCGCCAAGTGCTACGGCGGTGACATCTCGCGTAAGCGGAAGCTGCTCGAGAAGCAGAAGGAAGGCAAGAAGCGGATGAAGATGGTCGGCTCCGTGGAGGTCCCGCAGGAGGCCTTCATCGCAGTGCTCTCCAGCGACGAGGGCTCGGCCAAGAAGAAGTAGCCGGGTTCCCCGCCCCGCACGGGAAGCGCCCGCACGGGAAGCGCCCGTCGCCCCGCGTACGAGAAGCGGCCCGCCCGAAACCCGCCCGGCGCGGGACGGATTCGGC
>NZ_JBHYJH010000064.1:44539-49768 GCF_042740445.1 Streptomyces sp. NPDC059003
TCCGTACACCGGACGGGCGCTTCTCGTATGCGGATCGCAGGCGGAGACCGGCCGCCGGAGGCCGGGCCCCGCGTGAAGCTACCGCCCCGTTCCGTAGAAAGTGACAGGCAGTAGCCCCTTACGCGGCGGGCTCATGGCCTCTACCCTGATCACTGCTCGGAGGTTACTCGCAAGTTAAACAAGTGCCTGGAGAGGGCCCGGAGGATGTCGTGAGCGACACACAGACCTTGATCGAGAACCGGCCGCCTTCCGTGGCGCACCTCTTCCTTGAGCGGGTGGCTGCCACGCCCGATGCCGAGGCCTACCGCTATCCCGTCCCCGCGGCGTCCGGTCAGGGCCCCGACGACTGGAAGGCGGTCAGCTGGGCGCAGGCGGCCGAGCGGGTCTATGCCGTCGCCGCCGGCCTCATCGATCTCGGCCTGCTCCCGGAGGACCGGGTCGCGCTCGCCTCCGCGACCCGGGTCGAGTGGATCCTCACCGACCTGGGCGTGGTGTGCGCGGGCGCGGCCACGACGACGATCTACCCGCAGACCAACGCCGAGGAGGCCGCGTACATCCTGGCGGACTCCGAGAGCCGGGTGCTGCTCGCCGACAACGTCGAGCAGCTCGCGAAGGCACGGGAGAAGCGGGCGGAGCTGCCCGACCTGAGGCACGTCGTGGTCTTCGACGCCGAGGGTCTCGAGCCCGCGGCGGACGACCCCGAGGGCTGGGTGCTCACGCTCGCGGACCTGGAGGCGCGCGGCGCCGCGTACCTGGAGAAGAACCCGGGGGCGGTCAAGGAGCGGATCGAGGCGATCCAGGCCGATCATCTCGCGACGATCATCTATACGTCGGGGACCACGGGCCGCCCCAAGGGCGTGCGGCTTCCGCACGACAACTGGTCGTACATGGCGAAGGCCATCGCGGCGACCGGGCTGCTCACCGCCGAGGACGTGCAGTACCTGTGGCTGCCGCTCGCGCACGTCTTCGGCAAGGTGCTGACCAGCGGGCAGATCGAGCTCGGGCACGTCACGGCCGTGGACGGCCGCGTCGACAAGATCATCGAGAATCTGCCGGTGGTGCAGCCGACGTACATGGCGTCGGTGCCGCGCATCTTCGAGAAGGTCTACAACGGAGTCGCGGCCAAGGCGCGGGCGGGCGGCGGCGCCAAGCTGAAGATCTTCCTGTGGGCGGCCGAGGTCGCGCGCGAGTACGCGAAGACGAGCCAGGACAACTTCCGCAGGACCGGCGTCGCCTCGGTGCCGTTCGGCCTCGGCGCCAAGCACAAGGTCGCCGACAAGCTCGTGTACGCCAAGCTGCGCGAGGCGTTCGGCGGGCGGCTGCGGGCCGCGATCTCCGGTTCGGCGGCGCTCGCGCCCGAGATCGGCTACTTCTTCGCGGGCGCCGGCATCCACATCCTGGAGGGCTACGGCCTGACCGAGTCCTCCGCGGCCTCCTTCGTGAACCCCGGTGAGGCCTACCGCACCGGCACCGTCGGCAAGCCGCTGCCCGGCACCGAGGTGCGGATCGCGGACGACGGCGAGATCCTGCTGCGCGGCCCCGGCATCATGGAGGGCTACCACAAGCTGCCCGAGAAGACCACGGAGGTCCTGGAGGCCGACGGCTGGTTCCACACCGGCGACATCGGCGAGCTGTCCCCCGACGGCTATCTGCGGATCACCGACCGCAAGAAGGACCTGATCAAGACGTCCGGCGGCAAGTACATCGCGCCCGCCGAGGTCGAGGGCCAGTTCAAGGCGGTGTGTCCGTACGTCTCCAACATCCTGGTGCACGGCGCCGACCGGAACTTCTGCTCCGCGCTCATCGCGCTCGACGAGGCGGCCATCCTCGGCTGGGCGGCGGAGAACGGCCTGGGCGGCAAGTCCTACGCCGACGTGGTGGCCGCGCCCGCGACGGTCGAGCTGATCGAGGGGTACGTCAAGCAGCTCAACGAGGGCCTGCAGCGCTGGCAGACCATCAAGAAGTTCAAGCTGCTCCCGCGCGACCTCGACGTCGAGCACGGCGAGCTGACGCCCAGCCTGAAGCTGAAGCGCCCGGTGGTGGAGCGGGAGTACAAGGGCCTGATCGAGGAGATGTACGCCGGGTCACGCGAGGCCTGACCGGCGCGCACCGCGCGGGCGGGGTGGTCGGCCGCACCGCGCGGTCACCCGCACCGCCCGCGTCGCATGTCCCGCAGCGTCTGCTCCATCTGCACGACGTGGTGGCGCAGTTCGAGGACGTCCGTCAGGCTGCTCGCGGCCATGTGCCGCTCCATGGCCGTGAGTCTGCGGGACAGCTCGTCGAACTGCTCCTGCTCGCGGGCCAGGAGGCGCTCCAGCTGCTGGTTCTTGCGGTGCAGGTCGAGGAAGACGGTGACCTTGGCGCGCAGCACCCAGGGGTCGAAGGGCTTGGTGAGGTAGTCCGCGGCGCCCGTCGCGTAGCCGCGGAAGGCATAGCCCGCGTCGTTGTCGGTGCCCGTCAGGAAGATGATGGGCACGTCCTTCGTCTGGTCGAGGCGCTTGATGTTGGACGCGGTCTCGAAGCCGTCCATGCCGGGCATCCGGACGTCCAGGAGGACCACGGCGAAGCGCTGCCGGAGCAGCGCCTTCATCGCCTCCTCTCCCGAACGGGCGCGCACCAGCGGCTCGTTGAGTGACCCGAGGACGGCTTCGAGGGCCACCAGGTTGTCCTCCATGTCGTCGACGAGGAGGATGCTCGCGCGGTCGCCCGCGGCTGCCTCAGTAGTCATGGTGACGGCGCCTCACTCAGTCGTCGGCCTCTGTCGTCGGCAGGTCGGTCTCTTCGGCTTCTCCGGTCTCACCGGCTGCATCGGCTCCATCGGCTTCGGCGGCTCCATCGGCTTCGGTGACGTCAGCGGCTGCGTCGGCCCCGTCGGGGTCACCGGACCGCCTGGGCCCGGGCGACTCCCCGTCCGGGTCGAGCAGCGCGCAGACCACCGTGAGCAGCTGGTCCACGTCCACCGGCTTCGGCACGTAGTCGGTGGCGCCCTGCGAGATGGCCTTCTCGCGGTCGCCGGGCATGGCCTTGGCGGTGAGGGCCACGATGGGCAGGCCGGTCCAGCGCGGGGAGCGGCGGATCGCGGCGATGGTCTCGTAGCCGTCCATCTCCGGCATCATGATGTCCATCAGGATCAGGTCGGTGTCGGGATTGCGCTCCAGGGTCTCGATGCCCTCGCGGCCGTTCTCCGCGTAAAGGACGACCAGGCCGACGCGGCTGAGGACATGGGTCAGCGCGAACACGTTGCGGATGTCGTCGTCGACGATCAGCACCCGGCGGCCCGGCAGGACGCGGCCCGCGTGTCCCTCCTTCCAGGCTTCGAGCTTGGTCGGCGCGGGCCAGTTGTCGTCGGTCTCGGGCATGCCCTGCACCGTCAGGGCCACCTGCTCGTGCGGTTCGGGCGTGGGCAGGGCGCGCGTGGAGGCGTACGCCACCGCCGCCGCGCCGTGTCCGGGGTGCACCACGGGCACGTACAGCGTGAAGGTGGAGCCCTCGCCGGGGCGGGACTCGGCGGTGATGCGGCCGCCGAGCAGGCCCGCGATCTCGCGGCTGATGGACAGGCCGAGGCCTGTGCCGCCGTACTTGCGGTTGGTGGTGCCGTCGACCTGCTGGAACGCCTCGAAGATCACCGGGAGTTGCTCGGGCGGGATGCCGATGCCGGTGTCGCTGACGGTGAAGCTGATCAGGTCGCCGCGGTCGCTCAGGAGCGGGTCGGGGGAGTTCTTCAGGTGCTGCACGCTCAGCTCGACGCTGCCGTTCGCGGTGAACTTGACCGCGTTGGACAGCAGGTTGCGCAGGATCTGCTGGAGGCGCTGCTCGTCGGTGAACATCTCGCGCGGCACGTCCTGACCGACCGTGACGTCGAAGGCGAGCCCCCGGTCGAGCGTGAGCGGGCGGAACGTGGCGTGCACATAGTCGAGGACCTTGATCAGCGGCAGCTTCTTCGGGCGTACGTCCATCCGCCCGGCCTCGATCTTCGACAGGTCGAGGATGTCGTTGATCAGCTGGAGCAGGTCGGATCCCGAGCGGTGGATCGTGGAGGCGAACTGCACCTCCTGGTCGGAGAGGTTGCCGTCGGGGTTGTCGGAGAGCAGCCGGGCGAGGATGAGCAGCGAGTTCAGCGGGGTGCGCAGCTCGTGCGACATGTTCGCGAGGAACTCCGACTTGTACTGCGAGGACGTGGCGAGCAGCGCCGCCTTCTCCTCCAGCTCGGCGTTGGAGCGGCGCAGCTCGGCCTGCTGGCGCTGGAGCTCGTCGGAGCGCTCCTGGAGCTGGGTGGCGAGCCGCTGGGACTCGCTCAGCAGGGACTCCGTGCGGGAGTTGGCGATGATGGTGTTGATGGCGACGCCGATGGTGTTCACGAACTGGTCGAAGAACGCCAGGTGGACGTCGGAGAAGCGGGAGAACGTGGCGAGCTCGATGACGCCGAGCAGCTTGTCCTCGAAGAGGATCGGGATGATGACGACACTGGCGGGCGACGCGTCCCCGAGCCCCGAGTGGATCTTGATGTAGTCGGGCGGCACCTCGTCCAGGAGGATGCGCTTCTTCTCCAGGGCGGCCTGGCGTACGAGGCCGTGCGCGGGCATCCCGCCGGTGTCGACGAGGAAGCCCTCCTCCTCGGTGGCGCTGCCCTGCGCGGAGCCGTACCCGGCGATGAAGGCGAGGCCCTTGGCGGGCGCGGTCTGCAGCGGCACGGTGCCGTCGGCGTCCGGGTCGGCCAGGAAGAACGCGCCGTACCCGGCGTTCACCAGCGGCGTCAGCTCGCGCAGGATCAGGTCGGCGACCTCCATGAGGTCCCGGTGGCCCTGCATCAGGCCGGCCAGGCGGGCCAGGTTGGACTCCAGCCAGTCCTTGGCACGGGTGGTCTCGCGCAGGTTGGACACCATCAGGTTGATGTTGTCCTTGAGCTCGGCGACCTCGCCGCGCGTCTCGACGGTGATCGAGCGGGACATGTCGCCCTGGGCCACGGCGGAGGCGACCTCGGCGATCGCGCGGACCTGGGTGGTCAGGTTGAGCGCCAGCTCGTTCACGTTCGTCGTCAGGCGCTTCCACGTGCCGTACACGCCCTCGACGCGGGCCTGCCCGCCGAGCTGTCCCTCGGAGCCGACCTCGCGGGCGACGCGGGTCACCTCGGACGAGAACGACGACAGCGTGTCCACCATCGTGTTGATGGTGGTCTTCAGCTCCAGGATCTCGCCGCGCGCCGTCACCGTGATCATCTTGGACAGGTCG